>JAHZHM010000239.1 GCA_019420265.1 Clostridiales bacterium | reverse complement strand
TATCGCGGCCTGCCTGCAATTTACAATTCCGGCGTCGCACTTCTTGACAACAACTCGGCGACAGTATATCATTTAAGAGGTAATGAAATAGGCTCTAAAATTAGAGATAAAGTGAACCGTTTTTTAAATATGAAGTAAAAGTTTGGGAGGAAATCATATGCCCTTGGGATTAGACACAGAGATGGGAACTGTCGCGAATATCAAAGTCATCGGCGTCGGCGGTGGCGGTGGTACTGCTGTGAACCGCATGGTGGAATATGGCCTTGAAGGCGCGGAATTCATCGTTGTCAATACAGATAAGCAGGCGCTTTATCTCAATCATGCGCCGAATAAAATTCAAATTGGCGAGAAGCTGACCAAAGGCCTCGGTTCGGGCGCAAACCCTGAAATCGGCAGAAAAGCAGCAGAAGAGAGCAGAGACGAGCTGGAGAGTGTCATCAAGGGCGCAGACCTGGTTTTCATTGCTGCTGGCCTTGGCGGTGGGACAGGCACAGGTGCTGCTCCGGTTGTCGCGCAAATTGCAAAGGATTGCGGCGCTTTGACGGTTGGCTTTGTAACGACGCCTTTCTGGTTTGAAGGCGCGCCCAGAAAGCGGGCGGCAGAAGCTGGCTTTGAAGATATGATGAATGCTGTGGATAGCATTGTCAAAATCCCGAATGATAAACTGCTGGATGTGGTCGGCAAGAGCACGCCTTTGATGGAATCCTTTAAGCTGGCAGACGATGCGCTACGCCAGGGTATTCAGGGGCTGACCGAGCTCATTGCAAAGCCCGCTATCATCAACCTGGACTTTGCAGATGTCAAAACCGTCATGCTCGAGCGCGGCACAGCGCATATGGGCATGGGCGTTGGTTATGGTGAAAATAAAGTGGTCGATGCGACAAAACAGGCAATTATGAGCCCGCTTTTGGATACGAGCATTCAGGGTGCAAAGGGTATCATCTTCAATATCGTTGGTGATAAGACGTTTGGTTTGCCTGAAATCGAAGAGGCATTCAAGCTCATTCAGGAAGCCGCAGATCCGGATGCAAATGTCATTATGGGTGCAGACGTGAATATGGATTTGGATGACGAAGTGCGCGTCACCTTGATCGCAACTGGCTTTGGCAGCGGCAGCAGGCCCGCTCCTGGAGAAGTCAAGGAGACGATTAAGAATAGAGTGAATGATTATGCAAACAATACCAGCGCGAATCTCATGAACCGCGGTTTGAATAAGACTTCTGCGCCTTCTGGTGTGACGGAAAAGAATTTCGACTATCTCGATCCCGAAGATGAGCCGCAGCTTCCGCTATTCTTAAAGAAATCTCCCAAGAGAATTTCCATGGATGACTAAAAAAAGAAAAAAAGAAGTCGGCAGATGCCGGCTTCTTTTGGTTATGGAAAAAATATGAAAAAACTGAGAACAAAATTAAAACAAACCCCTAAGGAGCTCGATATCCAAGCCGATGCAGATTTCGGCCTAAGCGAAGAGCAGGTGCAGGCGCAGATTTTGGCCGGGCAGAGCAATGCCGAAAGCAGCGTGCAATCCAAGCCGTATGGGCAGATTATATGGGATAACACGATGACCTATTTCAACCTGCTCAACCTGGTTCTTGGCGCAATCGTCATCGCGATGGGCTCTTATCGGAATGCCTTGTTTTTGCTTGTGGTGCTCTGCAATATTGTAATTGGGATTTTTCAGGAAATTCGGGCGAAAAAAGCAGTCGATAAGCTTTCGCTCATCTCTCAGCCGGAGGTGCGGGTGCTGCGCACTGGCAGGGAACAGAAGATCCCGGTGAGCAATGTGGTCAAGGGAGATATTGTTTTGCTGGAGCAGGGGAGCCAGGTCTGCGCAGATTGCTCTGTGATTTCGGGAAGCTGCGAGGTCGATGAATCCCTGCTCACTGGAGAAGCGGATGCAATTTTCAAAAAGAGCGGAGACGCTCTGCTTTCCGGGAGCTTTTTGATCTCCGGGCAGTGCAAAGCTCGGGTGGAGAAAGTGGGCCTGGAAAGCTATGCCAACTCCATCGCAAACGAGGCAAAGGTGATCTCCAAAGCCAACTCCGAGATCATCCGGGAGCTGAACTGGCTCATTAAGCTGATCAGCGGGTTTATTCTCCCGTTTGGCGCATTTCTGTTTTGCAAACAGTATTTCTTGCTGCATTCTACGCTCCGCTATTCCTCTGTGTCCGCAATCGCGGCCATTATCGGCATGATACCGGAAGGGCTCATTTTGCTGACGAGCATGGTGCTGACGGTAGGCGTCATTCGCCTGGCCAAAAAGAAAACACTGGTTCAGGATCTCTATTGCATCGAAACGCTGGCGCGAGTGGATACGCTGTGCCTGGATAAGACGGGCACAATCACCACGGGGGAAATTCGTTTTCGCGAGGTTTTGCCCCTGGCAGATTTTCCGATTTCCGTGCATCAAATCGTGAAAGAGATGATAGGCGCGCTGGAAGATCATAACAGCACCTT
>JAHZHM010000238.1:1937-3169 GCA_019420265.1 Clostridiales bacterium | reverse complement strand
CTTTCAAACACTCCGGTCTGCCAAAGTAGTTCCAATACCCCGCCTGTGCATCGATGCCGCGCTTGACAACGCCATCATCCCGGCCTTTTGCCTCAATGACGTTTTTCTCCGCATCCACCACCACGCCCACATGATACGCCTTTCCTTTGCTTGCGCCGCTGGTATACACCCGGAACACGAAATCCCCGGGCAAGAGCTGCTCTTTGCCGATTTTCTGGCTCAGCCCTTTCAGGCCGTTTGCGGTTGTGTCGCAGCTGATGATGCCTTTCTGGTTCTGCAAGAAATACATAATAAGGCCAGAGCAGTCAAATGCCCGAAGCACCTCGCCTTTGCCTGAACGCGATTGCCCGGTCAGCATTTGTCTGGCTGGTCTCCATCCGGCGGATCCAGCTTTCGCTAATCGTATTTTTGTCCTGTCCCTGCGCACCCCAGACATAGATGCTACCATTTTCCGCCTGTCCTTCTAGGTAGTTTAAAAATTCCCGTAGCAATGCCATTCTGCCTTCCCCTTTATCCTACTGTCCTGCCTTCAACATTGATTTCTGCCCGCCATTCCGCGCGCTGCGCAACTATTTGCGCATATTCGTCCAGTGTAGCCGCACCTTCGGCAATCTTTATCGCCACATAATCAGTATCAGATAGATTTTGCTTTAATTCCTGAATTTTCTGCTCCGCCAGCTCTTCTTTTGTGTATTCCACATAGCGAAGAATATCTTCGTATTCGTCCCACGCCTCTTTTGCTTCAACTGCCGGAACATCGACTATCCAGGCGATCTCTTTTCCGCCGTTTGGATATTCTTTGGTGGTTTCGTAATGGCCTTGCTCTTCTACTCCTTCTATGGCCTCATGGCGCCTAATGAAAAGGCTATCTTCTGCAAGATAGCCTAAAGTCAAATTGGGATTTTGTATTTCTGTGCCATTTTCGTTAAGCGTTCGCATGTTACCTCCTAAGCCGTTCTGCGCCAAATTGCCACATTGATATATGGCGGCATGTTGTTGCCTTCATCCGTTGAGCCTCCAAGAGAAATACCTCTGTGGCGGACTGATGACGCGCTTGCTACTTTAGAATTAGTGCCGCCAGTTACATCGATCGTGCCGGTATATTCAGCCGTATTGCTAAATCTCTTGAAACTCCAAACAAACGGCACTGCAGATGTGACGTCCGTTTGAGCATAGCCGCTGCCCAATGTATAGCTTGCAGTCTTGGAACCACCTGTGCCACCGATTGCTTC
>JAHZHM010000238.1:0-1927 GCA_019420265.1 Clostridiales bacterium | reverse complement strand
AGATTCTGCGCAGCCAAACAAAAAGCGCCCCGCTATCCGCTCCCAAGTTCCTCCAAAAAGCTCTGCTGGAGAACGATCGCTATGCGTAAGATAGTAACTGCCCACCGGATATACCAAGTCTACCAATCCAGAAAACGAGATTTTGTTTGTAAGCAAGCCGCAGACCCCGCAAAGTGTTTGGTCTGCCCGTTCATCCACAACAGTCATAACGCCCTGCTTAGAGCAAATGCTGGCCAGGCTGATCTCATAAATGCCGCCGCCTCGCTCGAGCGTCGGAGGCTCCTCCGCCGTCCCTTCTTTGATATAGAGCCCAGGGCCGCTCTTTTCTGCCCTGAGCACAACGCGCCCCCATTTCTCTCCTTCGGGCACTGGAATGAGATAAGGCTCTTCCTCCGTGGCAACTATCTTTACTAGATATCCATCCAGCAGCGCCTTGCCTGGATGGATACACGCACTCTGCGCATCCACTGCTTCTACGCGCAAATTATCCTCCAGCGCAACAACTCCCGATTCAAAAAAGCAGCGGAAAAACTCCGCTGCTCCCGCCGAATCGTATCGCCTGTCCGAGGGCCTGCCCGATAAATATCTTCCTTCAAACCTTCCCATATCCTACACCTCTGCCACTGCCGCTCTTAATTGCTCGATAGCCTGGCGCAGTTTAACGCGATCAACTCCATCCCCCGAAGTCGCCGGGTTAATCCAACTGATATTTAGAGCAAATTTCCCATCATCCCATCCATTGATGCGCTCTATCACTTCCTGTAATCCTTGCTGAAGCTCTGTGATTACAGCCAGATTTCCTATCTTTGTAATTCCCGCTAAAACTGGTGAAAAACTCATCGTCTCCAATCCATAGGCTCGCCGAAGTATATTTACCGCACTCTGTAGTTCAGTAATATGCACTGCCTTAATTTTCATTCCAAGCAAGCTCAAATCAGCATCTGTAAAAGAGAGCTCTGCAATCTGGAAATTTTGGCTCACCGTCTGTGAAGAAAGGAAGGAATCATCCATAACTGCGCGCAAAGAAAAGCTGCCAACGGCCTGGTTCTCCGTCGGGCGATAAATCACCTGCTGGCCTCCCTGCAAGTTATCGTTGATTCCACAAGAGAAAGACGCGCCATCTAGCTGTGTGCTCTTTTCTCCAACGCACAAAATATGTTTCGGGCCATCGTTTGTCTGCGCTGCCTTCAGCAATACCCTGGGCCGCCTATTATATACCGTGCTGCCTTTGACAGGGTATTCGATGCTAGGGGGCAGGGGCGCTGTGTTCAGGGTAACTTCCGCCGTATAATTGCTCCAATTGCCGCGCGCACCCAAAGCATCATAGCCCCGCACCCGGAATTTTCGCTTGATTCCCTGCTCCCAGCCAGTCGTATCGACATCCACATATGTCGCACTGGCGGAGGCATTGCTGCCTACAACTTGGGTGTTTACGTCCGTCGCGGCTTCGAACCCTGCCAGATTTCCGTTCGGGTCGCCAGTATTGGCAAAATGGACGCGGATTGTCTCGCCCGGGATATAGGAAGTGCGCTCCAGCGTCGGGCTCGTCGGGGTATTGGGCACGTTATTTCTCATAATCGTGTTCGACCACCCATGCGCCGGGTTATCCCCTCGCTGTGTGATGGCGATCACATTTGCCCGCAGACGTTTCCCTCGGGCAATGCCCGAAGCGTTCATCGCATAGCTTGTGGCCTTTCCAGCATAAACCTGCTGCTCTGTCTCATCAATTTTGATGGATAGCCTGTACTCTAAAATGGCGTTGTTCACGCCAGCAGTTGCCGGCTTCCAGCTAAAATTTACCGTATTCTCAAATGGATTGGGGCCAAGGCTCAGGTTATATGGCGCGCTGGCTTTGCTCCAATATTCCCCGTAAGCGATCGAAAAATTTGTGCAATACTGCGTCCAGATGCAGCTTTGCGTGCCCGTC
>JAHZHM010000237.1 GCA_019420265.1 Clostridiales bacterium | reverse complement strand
AAGAATAAACTTGGTTGCGCCTTTTTGGCGAAGCTCAGCTGCGGCCTGCATCAGGCCGGCCGTCCCGAGGGTAAAGTTGTTTTTTTTGATCCCCTCGTAGATAAACTGCATGACCAGCGGCTGCGTCTGCTCGGGGCAGCAATGCGCCAGGCCATGCGTATCCAGGTAGTGGGAGAGAATGCCGGTTTGCAGTGTGCCGTCCGTAGAGAGGATGCCGAACACTTCGCCGGGCATCTGTGTGGCCAGATAGTTCGCCGTCTCTTCCAGCATGTTGAGGATGGGAACACCCGCGGCCTCTTGCAGCTGTGGGTAGAAAAAATGCGCTGTATTGCAGGGGAGCAGAAGCAGTTCCGCCCCCGCCTTCTCCAGGCGATGCAGTGTGCGCAGAAGCTCGGGCAGGGGATCTTCGCCGCCTGAGAGCAGGAAGCCCGTCCGATCCGGAATGGCAGGGTTGCTATCGATGAGGATATGCAAGTGCTCCTGATCTTTGCTGGCACAGGTGTTTTTCGTGATCTTCTGATAGAGATCTGCGGAGGCCAGCGGCCCCATGCCGCCAAGAATGCCGATGGTTTTCATAAAATCTCCTGTTGATCTGGCTGATTTGCGCGCCAGCCCAGGCCGGGCAAGAACTCTGCCAGGCTTTTGCGAATATCGCCCTGGTAGCCGACCGTCGTTTTGGAGGTGGCCAGCGCATTGAGCACGGCCTCCTGGCAAGCATAGGCCGCTGCCTGAAATGCGAGATCGATCTTCTCTTCGTTGAGCACGCGCTGGGTCAAGATGCCCTCCTGGGCATCCCGGTGAATGGTATTCGAGGTGGAAAAACCGATCATCACTTCGCCGCTGCCATGCCCGATAAAAGAGCCCAGCCGCGCCAGACCGACACTGGTGCGCTTTAAAATGCGCTTTAGCTGCCGATCCGATGCGGGCAGATCCGTCGCGAGCAAGACGATGATAGAGCCTTTATCCGGCTCAAAATTCTCGCTATCGATGCGGGTGCCGATGGGCTTGCCCTCCAGCAGAAGATCGGGGAGGCGGCCATGGTTGGCCTGAACGAGAACGCCCAGCGTAAAGCGCCCCTCGGGCAGCTCGATGATGCGGGAAGCCGAGCCGATGCCGCCTTTCAGCCCATGGCAGACCATGCCGCAGCCGCCGCCAACAGCGCCTTCTTCAAAATCCCGCGAGGCCGAGGCGATAGCGGAAAAGACATGCTCCTTTTGGACGGCTCTTTGGCAGATATCGCTCAGTGTGCTGTCGTTGCATTCGCAAACGACGGGGTTGACGGAAGTCAGCGGCACGCCTTCGCTCTGGCAGCGCTGCACCATGTATTCGACCAGCGCATCATGCACCAGGCCGACATTCAGCGTGTTGGTCAGCGCGATGGGGGTCTCCAAAGTGCCCAGCTCGTCGATTTGCAGCAACCCGATGCTTTTTCCAAAGCCGTTGAGCACAAAACTTGCAGCGGGATACTGATGGGTAAAGGGGTTTTCCGGCCGGGGCAACAGCATGGTTACGCCGGTTTTATGCTGAGGCGTATCGATGGTACAATGCCCAACCAGCACGCCGGGAACATCTGTAATCTTATTGAGCGGGCCGGTGGGGAGCGTATCTAATGCAACGCCGTAATCGCGAATTCGTTTTTGCCGCATGAAAATGCCCTCGCTAACGCTTATTTCAATTTTTTAGTATAGCACAGCGCTAAAAGGGCTTCAATGAAAAAATGAAATTTTCGCAGGGAATATGCGGCAGGCAGGAGAAACAAGGGAGAGCGGAGAATTTTCTGGAATAGCGGAAAAAGCAAAATATGCGCAAAATGATAGTAATTATAAAATGCGTATGCTATAATGAAAAAGTAAATTAATTTAGAAATCTCTGAAAAATTTCTGAAAGGAAAAATATGATTAGTTTCGGCGAATTTTTCTCGCAGGTCTTCAGCAATCCCGCGCTCGCGATTACGGCGCTGCTGACGATGGGCGTCATCCTGGTCAACGGCTGGACGGATGCGCCCAACGCGATTGCGACATGCGTAACCACGCGCTGCATGAGCCCCAAGATGGCCGTTTTGATGGCGGCAGTGTTCAACTTTTTGGGCGTGCTCGTGATGACGATGTTCAACAGCTCGGTGGCGATGTCCATCTACAACATGGTGGATTTCTCCGGCAACACGCACGAGGCTACAGTCGCGCTTTGCGCGGCGCTGGTGGCTATCGTGATTTGGGCCTCGGCGGCCTCTGTTTTCGGCATCCCGACCAGCGAGAGCCATGCGCTGATTGCCGGCCTTTCGGGCGCGGCCATTGCGCTGCATGGCAATATCAGCGGCATCAATATGCAGGAGTGGATCAATGTCATCTGGGGGCTTGTGCTTTCCTCTGCTCTGGGCTTTGGCCTTGGCTGGCTTTCGGCGAAAATTACCGAGCTGACCTGCCGCAATATGGACAGGCAGAAGACGACCAAGTTTTTCCGGGTTGGTGAGATTTGCGCCAGCGCGGGCACGGCTTTTATGCACGGCGCGCAGGATGGCCAGAAATTTATGAGCGTATTCCTGCTGGGAATCGCGCTGGTCAATGGGCAGAACACGAGTGAATTCCAGATTCCGATTTGGCTGATGATCATGTGCTCGGCTATCATGTGCATTGGAACTTCGATTGGCGGATATAAAATCATCAAAGAGGTTGGCCAGAATATGACCAAGCTGGAAGTTTACCAGGGTTTTGCATCGGATGTTGCCGCGGCAATCTGCCTCTTTTTGGCATCGACGACGGGCATCCCCGTTTCCACGACGCACACAAAAACCACTTCCATCATGGGCGTGGGCGCGGCAAAGCGGCTTTCGGCGGTGAACTGGGGCGTCGTCAAAGAGATGACATGGGCCTGGGTGCTGACATTCCCGGGCTGCGGGCTGGTTGGCTATTTTATGGCGAAGCTATTTATGCTATGGTTCTAATACAGAGAAAGGGTATTTGAAATGGCGAAAAAAGGATATAACTATTTTGAAGCGTTTGTGGATATGGCGCAATACGCCTGCGACGCGGCGAATTATCTGGTGGAGACGCTGAACAACTTTGATGTGCACGAGATGGAAGAGCGCGTGACGGGACTGCATGAAATCGAAAATGCGGCGGATGGCAAGCGCCACGAGATCACTTCTCACTTGATTCACGAGTTTATCACCCCCATCGATCGGGAGGATATTTTCAACCTGGTGCAGCAGCTGGATACGGCGGTGGATACCATTGAAGATGTTTTGCGCAATATGTATATGCACAACATCACGAGCATGCGCCCGGAGGCGGTGGAGTTCTCCCGGCTGCTGGGCAAGTGCGTTGGCTCGATGAAATCGGCGATGGAGAAGTTCACGCATTTCCGCAAATCCTCCAGCATCAAGGATTACATTGTGGAAGTCAATATGCTGGAAGAAGAGGGCGACCGCCTGCACGTCTCGGCGGTGCATGATCTCTTTGCGGCTGGGGGCGATCCGCTGGAAGTGTTCGGCTGGAGAAAAGTTTACGATAGCCTGGAAGACTGCATGGACGCTTGCGAGCATGTTGTAGATGCAGTTGAGAGCGTCATTATGAAGAACTCCTAAGGGGAGAAGAAAAGAGGAGCGGCAAGAGCTGCTCCTCTTTTTTATTGACGCATATTGGATTACGCTATGGTGGTGTGGCTGCTTTAAAGTTCGGATAGCAGATGGAAGAAAGCTGTTTTGCCATTCTGCGATAGTGTGCGCCATTTCTCCAGAAGCTGGCGTTGCTCCGCAGTGAGCGAGATAGGCTCGCCATTGACTTCCGCAAAAAATTGAGAAAGAGAAATGCCAAATGCGGCACAGATTTTCTCCAGGGAAGCAAGGGAGGGCAGGTAGGATTTTTGATACCAAGAGGAAATGGTGGATTGCGCCACACCAGAATATTCGGCCAGGCGATATTCGCTCCAGCCGCGCTGGGTTCTCAGTTCTGTAATGCGCTGCAAGATTGGGCTCACTTGTTTTCTCCGTTCGTTTGTATTCGCCTTCATTTTAGCACAATGATTGCGATATAATACGTCATATAGACGTAGGCAGGAAGTAAAATAGATTTTAATTTTGGCAAGGCACGATTTTGGGTAATAAAAAACTCTCCGGAAGGAGAGTTTTTTATTTTGCCGATTAATCCAGGCAGATGGGAGCGTATTCCCGGGAAGCGACGCCCATTTCCTCGGAATGGGAGAGAATGCGCGCGGCGTGGCGGGATTCCATCCGCTCGATCATGTGGTCTCTGCCGGAATCCTCGGATTGATAGATGGCATCCATGCAGGCCTGATCCAGCGCGACGGGGTTGGTCGAAGCGAAAACGCCGATATCTGCCAT
>JAHZHM010000236.1 GCA_019420265.1 Clostridiales bacterium | reverse complement strand
CGGCCCCAGCGCCGCCATCTGCTTCATGCTGCGCTTGCTCTTGAGGTCCAGCGGGAGCAGCACAAACCGCACCAGCAGCATGGAGAGGATAATCGCGATGGAATACTCCCCGATAAAGCGGACGATCCACTGGATGACGATCACCAGAAAATCCGAGATAAAATTGTCGTATAACCAGTTCAAAGATAGTTTCCTCCATTATGGAACAGGGTCATACCCGCCTTTGCAGAACGGGTTGCACCGAATAAGCCGTTTCAGCGTCAGCCAGCCGCCCTTGAGCGCGCCGTATTTCTCGATGGCCTGCAGGCCATACTGCGAGCATGTCGGCGAGAACCGGCAATGGCTGCCGAGGAAGGGTGAGATTTGCCTGCGGTAAAAGCGAATCATCCCCATCAATATTTTCTTCATCTTTCTACACCCGATTGGTAGGACGGTGGAATCTGTCAGTTCTGCACGCGACGTTGGGAGCCAATTTGTCAGAAGACACATGCTCGCACAGGCTGTGCGTGCCGCTCCTGCGGAGGGCATACCCGAATGTTGGGAACGCAGAACTTGCCAGTTCTGCACACGACGTTGGCAGTCAATTTGTCAGAAGGCGCATGCTCGCACAGGTTGTGTCCACCGCACGAACACTCTTCCCGCACTACCCCATTATAATAGTAGTGGGGGTATGGGGCCTTGCCCCATGTTCACCCGAGCCCTTGACCTTTTCGCCCCTGACCTTCTACCTGCCCTGCTCCCCCGCTGGCTTTTTGCCGCTGCCCTCCAGCAGACCGGCCTTGCGCAGCAGGTAGCCCATCTCCTTGGTGATGGCGGAAAACTCCGCCCCTGCGATGGGCGCGCGGGCGATAAAGATAATCTGAGCGCTTTTAGAGATTTCGGGCAGATACAGCCGCAGGCTCTCCTTCAGGCGGCGCCTGGCCTTGTTGCGCACCACCGCGTTGCCCACCTTCTTGCTGACGGAAAACCCCGCCTTCAGCCCGCCGTATTTGCGGAAAACGCAGAGCAGCACCATGTAGTGCCCGCCGCAGGATTTGCCCTTGCGGTAGACAAAGCCGTATTCTCTGTTTTTTTTCAGGGTAACGAGCAGGCCGCTCGTCTTTACTCTGTGCATATGCTCGCCTCTTTTTCAGCGCCCCCAGCCAAAAATTCTAACAGAAACAAGGCCCGAGGGCTTGCTTCAGGCCAGAAGGGGCGGCAAACCGCCTGGGCAGCTGCCCGGTTTGAAGTTTCGTCCATGAGAAAAAAGGCTGTAACAAAGCGTTGCAGCCCGGCTTAAAACTAAGCAGTCAGTTTTTTTCTCCCCTTGGCGCGGCGGCGTTTGAGCACATTTCTGCCATTTTTGCTTGCCATGCGTTTGCGGAAGCCATGCACTTTGCTTCTCTGCCGCTTTTTGGGCTGATACGTTCTTTTCATGTTGTCTCCTCACTTCCTTGTTTATCTGAAAGCGCCTAAGCTGCTTTTTTCGGTTTACGGATGGGCGCTGGCCCGTCCCTCTCAAAGCCGGTTTCAGATAAAACCGATAAAAATACGTTTATATTATATAGAAGCTGTCCTCCAATGTCAACTGCACCCGATTGAAGGGCCCGCAAAAATTTCCAGATTTGCACGCGCCGCCGCAAGCTAGTTTGTCAGAAAGTGCATGCTCGC
>JAHZHM010000235.1 GCA_019420265.1 Clostridiales bacterium | reverse complement strand
CCCGTCGCATTCGTCCGAATATAGGCGCCAAAAGAGCCGGGATCGTTGGAAGCGATCACATTGGAGCCAACCTGAAAATCAAAGCTTCCAGAATAGGTGCTGTTGCTATGCCAAGCATCTTCCGTGGATTTAATCCGATGCTTCGCTAGCTCTACTCCAGTATCCCAATAAAGATAAAGATCCCGATAGTTATTGGGGCTCTTTCCGTTTGCCGTCGCAGAGCCCGTCGTAACGCGCCAATCGCACCGATACTGCGCCGCATGGTCTCCTCTTCCAATTTGTGTAAATTCAACCGTTAGATTTGTTGACGCACTTGAATCCGACCGAAATGTTGGCATTACTGATACACCGCCCCTACTACGATATTTGCCGTAACCTTCTCAAAAGTCGGGCTATCCGAGGTCTTTACTCCCTGATCCAGATAATCCGAGACAGCCCTGGGCTCCACCACGCCGCAAAGCGAAGCATCCGCCCGTTCATCAGTAATCTGCTCGGGCAAAATCGAGAGTGCATTCGCGCCAACGCGCACTTGCGCCAGTGAAAGCTCATAAATATTGCCGTTTCGCGTTAGGCTGGGTGCCACCGGCTGCGCCGCCGCTTCTCCCGTCAGGACCGCAAGGGTAATCCTGCGGATTTGCAGAGAAGTATCCAGCCGAAGCACAATCCGATCAATGCGCGGCTGAGCCGTCGTGCCCGCGAGATTGAGCTGCTTTTTCCCGGTATCATTGTCTTTGAGCCAATAGCCATAGCCCTGCACCATCGCCGCGCCATAGTCCACCAAAACCGAAAGGCCATTGCCCGGAGAGACGCTCAAATTCTCCCCGAGCTTCCATACGCCATCCTTTAGAAACATGCGGAAGTATTCTGCAAAATCATCCGCATAATAGGAGTTATCGTTCTCTACACTGTCAAAAAATCTGCTCTCTTCTAATGCCATTATCGTACCGCCTCCATCTTTCGTATTTCATCCAAAATATTTTGCTGCCTTTTGCCAAAGGTAACGCTCACTTTTCTTTCTCCCTTTTCATAGCTTTCAGAGATTTCGGTAATCTGCGCAACCTTTTCCAGCCCTGTCACCTTGCTTTGCACGGTTACAATATCCCCGAGGTCATAATCTTCTCCATAGACAAATGGGCCTGTGGGTGTGATCGTCCCGGTCAGCGTCTCTGTCAAAATGCTTTTTTCCAGCTTATGGTTTGCTTCATAAACCAGCTCCTCCACAAGCTCGATATTCCCGCAGTCTAGCCAGCTCTCCCGCCGTTCCAGCCCTGTTGCATTCTCCCGAAAAATCGTCTGGATCAGCCGCGCCTCATTCTCTCCTGCACCGCCCGCATAGGCCGCATTGACAATCGGCTTTGTATCTGCCGAATATTTTGTTGTGGCCATATTGTGATAGGCAGTAGAAAAAATCACCGGAAAATTGCTGGAAGCGGTATGATCCACGCCCGGAATGACATCAAATACCATCCGTTTATTTTCTAAATCCAGCGCAATATCATATCCCATTTCGGCATATTCTCCCAGCGCTTTATAGAGGGCATCCAACCCCTCGAACCGCGAAGACCAGCGCCCGGCCTTGCCTCTATTCTGATCTGGCTCAATCGAGAGGTTGGGGATTTTTCTGCGCGCATCCAGCGGCTCCACCATATGTTTTCTTGCATAATGCTTGAATATGCTCTCTGCCGAAGCTTCGGGCTCTTCCGGCCGCGGGAAACGATCATAACCAAAAAGCATCTGCTCATCCTCTGTGTCCGGCACGGTGACACGCCTGCTCACAATCCCTTTGAGCTGCATTCCGTATGCCGCTATTTCCGCTCCTTTTTTGCTCTCGCTTATCTCAACCTTTGTCAGAATTGCCGGTTTATCCGGCGTAATATAAACAATACGCCCGGGCTTTAGCTCCTCTGCTCCAAAAGCGTCAAATGGGGCATGCAACTCAATTTCCCCAATCTCATATAATTTTCGCTTCATCTGGAAGTTGGTGTATCCGGCGATTGCCGCTGCCAGTGTAAAATCCGGCTCAATCACATAAAGCATATTCATCGTTACACGCCCCCATATCGGTCATAGGCACGCACGATGATCTCACTGGCTGTGCTGTCGTCTTCCGAGAAGTATTGCAGCTTGTTTTCACCCGGCTCTAATTGCAGGAATGTGCTCGTGGCATCCAGATACCCCATTGCCTTTTCTACCGAGCCGCTGGCGCGGGTAATAGTAACCTGCATTTGCTGCGGATCTGTCTGTATGGACAGAACATCTCCCGCGAACAGCTCTCGCTTGACCCGAATATATTCCCCTGTCGCGACTTTTCTCACCTCCGGATTGACCGCTGGGCCTGTGATCGTCACTTCAACCGGCGTCGGCTTATCGCCAAAATTGTAGATACTGCCCGCATAGCCTCTGGCGCCAAAGCGCACGCCGCTTTCATGATCAATTTCCAGCGGGAACTCCATGCCGCCATCCACATAGGCGATGCGTGCGGCTTGCTGGCTCATCCCCCGCCAATCCGAATCTGGGCAGTAAAATACAATCTGCACCGAGGTATGGTAGAGCCCCTGCCGGTTAACCGGCTGCGGCCCTTTTTTGACGATCGCCGGAATCCAGACTTTGATATAGTCGTTTTGGTATTCCAAAATTCCCATCTTGCCCTCTTTGAATTGCCCCGGCGAGAGCAGCGCCATCAGCTTCTGGCGATTTTCATAGAGCGCCTTTCTATCCTTGCCGTAAATATGCACGCTGGCCGTGATCTCCCGATCACCCATATACAGCCCATGAAAATATTTTCCGTCTACAAAAGCAGGTTCTGAAGTGAGCAGCGTGGCATCTTCTGCTCCTGTCCCCGTGACTTTCTCCAATACAAAAGGAGGCCCTTTTTCCAAGATGACCTCCTTCCCATGAGGGTTCACATATCTGATTTTTTGCATATCTTCTCCTATAAGTTCGCGAGCTGCTCAGTTAGCCGCTCCATCTCTCTGCGAATTTCCGTCGGGCTTTCCACCGGCTGATTAAAAATCATCGTAATTTGCGGCGAAGAAGTCGATACAGCAGCTGTAGCCGCAGCCCCGCTCTGCATCTCCCTAGCAATACCATGCGTCCGATAAAACTCATCTGCAGCCTGGGTCGCGATGCTGGCAATCTGATTTTGATACTGCGAGAATTTAGCAGTCAGCCCGCCAAACCATGTCTCAATATCCGCAACCTTTCCCATGAAGCCATCCACCAGCTGCTCGCCAAGGCTTTGGCCTGTCAAATTATATTCGGGTGCGAAATTTTTCAGCAAGTTCAAAATTTCCGCCTGATTATTTTTCATGAGCAATTTCTGTGCTTCGGCCTGCAAATTCTGTTCTTTGGTCAGCTCTTCATAATACTTATCATTTGCCTCTATCTGCTTGTCGATTTTTTCCTGCTCCGCTTCGACTTTCTGCTGCACCTGATTTATCTGCTCCTGTAAAGAGGCTTTGAGTTCTTCCCTCTCCTGCTGCCGCAGCCAATCATCCAGTTCTTTTCTCGCATCCGCCAGCTGTTCCTGCAGCTTCATTTGGTTATACAGGTCTGTTTCATAGAGCAGCTGCTGCTCTAAGGAAGCGACTTTGCGCCGTTTTTGCCGCTCTTGCTCTTCCTTATCTTCCTGCTTTGTCAGCTCGTCCAGAGCATCAATCTGCTTTTGAATCGCTTCGACCTGCTCATCGCCCCATTTTTTCCAATTCTCTTTGGATTCTTCCAGCCGTTCGGTCTCGATGCGTTGCTGCTCGGCATAGCGATTGCTCAGCGCCTGGATGATGCCATCCGCAACGCTGTCAATCCGGGATATACCGTTTTCACGGATTTGCTGCTGAATATCGTAGAGCTCTTTTTCCAGATCGATGCGTGCCTGCGTTCCTTTTTTATAATCGGCAAGCATGAGGGAGAGCTGCTGCTCCTGCTGTTTCAGCGTGAGCTGGCCATAATAGACCTTCAGATCATACTCCTGTCGCTGCAGTTCCTTTGCCAGGGCATATCGCTCTTTTTCCAGATCGCGCCGCGCCTGCGTTCCCGCCTTATATGTGGCAAGCTGCGCATCGATAGCCGCAAGCTCTTCCCGCAAGGTCAGCTGATCCATCGCCTTTTGGTATTCCAGGTCTTCCTTGGCCTTCTGTTTGCGCAAGCTATATAGCTTTTCGATGATGTCCTCTTTTTCCTCATTGGTCTTGGCATATTTGTTCAGGATGCGCTCCAGATTGTCAATTTCTTCCTGGGTCGTCAGCTGATCCATCGCTTTTTTATGCTCCATCAGCGCCATCTCGCGCTCCAGCGCTGTGTTTTTGGCGCTGCCTCCGCCACCACTTTTGCGACCGCCTCCGCTGCTTTTTTTGGTGTTGATGTTTTCTACAAAATTAGGGGTATCGCTAGAAACCATAACACCTTTGCCATCATTCGTTGGGACAAACTTCAAAGACGCGCCATCAGCAGCCAAAACCGCATTCATCATTTCCGCAAGTTGTTGTGTTGTCTCATTTGCATCATTACCCATAGCGATAATTTGCCCATCTTCCATTTTAAATGTAATACCGCTCGAAGAGGCGATTAAGCTCAAAAAAGATGCAAACTCATCTTCCGACACTCCTAACTGTTGATCGAGCAAATTCAAATTTTCCAAAATATCAGAGGGATCCATCTCAAAACTATCCGAAAGATACTCCATCGCATCGGCGTACTCTTTAGAATTCTTTTCCCCCTTTTTCAGAACTTCGATAGCTGCCCGTTGCTGACCAAGCGAGTTCATCTCTTTCTTAATATCAGATACCCTTTTTATTGCGTCTTTGCCGCCATTAGCAAAATCGCGTACAGCCTCCTCTGCCTTTTCCTGCGTCTTCGCTGTTTTATCCAAGCTGGTAACTGTAGCCCCTAAATCATCTCGATACCCTTTAAGCGCATACGAAGTATATTTTACTAATTCTGGATTTTCTTTGAAATGCCGGGCATTCTCAGCTATCAACTCATTGATTTTCTGAAATCCTTCGGTTTTCATGCCTTCAAATTCAAGTTCTTCTTGAATCGTTGCAGTTCCTTCTTTTACTTTCTCCTGCAAAGTTAGGAACCTGTCTAAAAACTGTTGATCCTCTTTGTTTAGCCCCGCAAATAACTGATTGATAAAATCTGCGCTGCCCTCTGGCATTTCTCCTTCGCTGTCAGCAAAAATCGTTGCAATAATGCTCTGTTTCAGATTGTTGATTCCGGGAATTGCCTTATTCAGTATTACTGCATCTTCTATTTTAAAGTAACTTTCCAGCGCATCTTGCGCCCAGGACTTTGCAGTATCGCCATCTTCTCCAGACTCAAAAGCATTCTCCAGAATATTTCTAACAACGCCTTGCACCTCTTCTGGGATTTCTTTACCTTGTGCTTGCGCCGTCAAAACAATCTGCTGGAGCATCTCGTTAATACTTGGCCGAACTGCTCTGTCGTATTCTTCTATCCCACGTTCAGCGTCTTCCTTCATCTGCTGCCATGCTGCTACCTGCTTTTCCACATCCTCTTCGGAATACTCAAAAAACCCCTCGTTCCGCATTGCCTTTTCAGGATTCGCTATCTTTTCATCTAAATTGGCAACTTCTTCTAAAAGACTTTTACGCTTTTCCATATTTTGGTTAAAGTCTTTTTCTGTGTTGTTCTCGTTTTCTTCGAGTTTTAAAAGCAGACGCTCTCTTTCTACTGCCAGTTGCTCTTTCATTATGTCAAGGTTACCGGCCAGTAATCTTCCCTCTTCGTCTACTGTCTCCGCCGAATATCCATATTGCTCCACCAAGTCTGCGCGGATATCCCGCATTCTTTCAGTATCCTCGGCAGTCTTTATCGTCTTGCTAGATAAGGTCTCATATTCTGAAATCAGCTCGGAAGCACCAATATTGTTGCTGTTTATCTCGCTCATCTCGCGTCTCAGTTCCGCCGCTTTTTGCCTTGCTTTTTCCTCTGCGTCAGTAATAGCGGTAATAATCGTGAAAACAGCAGTAAGGCCAAGAGTGAGCATCGATACCCCCATAGAGCTTTGCAGCAACCCAGCGTTTTTAGCTGCACTTGCAATTCCTTGCCCAAGCTCATAAGATTTCTCTACCATTCCTGCAAATTCACTCAGAGTGCCCTTGCTTAGGGACGCAACTGTTTTTAAAGCAGTACCTATGAGCTCAAATACCCCCTGCATTTTTTTGCTTTGTGCTTCCGCTTCCTTCATTCCTTTGGAATTTTGAAACGCTTTATCACAATCATTCTGCTGGGCTTGCAGGTTCGCTATAGAAGTCTGTGTTTGCTGGATTACAACAATGAGCTGCCTATATTCCTCTACATTTACATTTAAATTTGTCGTCATACAATACCCCCTTCACCGCCAAGCTCAGAATTTTCTCCCACATTTTCCAAATATGCTGCTAATTCCTTTTGGGCCTGCTGCAGAATTTGTTTCTGTTCTTCTAGTTCTTGATTGATTCTATCCAGTTCCTTCTTCAGCTCCTCGCTAGACATTCCACGATATTTGGCAGCTCCCTTTTGTGCTTTTTGAGCTGAGCCCCCATATTCTGTCAATACATCAGAAACAGCGGCGCCCATTTTGCCCATTGTTGTTCTCGCTGCCATTCCCATGGTTCCAACCTGCCGGAGTCTATCCACCATCTTAGAAGCAATATCTTCTCTTTCTTTTTGTGCATCGTTTCCCATTGTTACTATCAGCCTTCTCTTCACCTATATTTTCTCCATTTTGGAGAAACAAAAAAGCACTCGCTTGAGTGCCTTTTTGTAGTTCATTGTCTTTTATTAAAGCCCTTTTGAATAGATGGA
>JAHZHM010000234.1 GCA_019420265.1 Clostridiales bacterium | reverse complement strand
AAGAAAATAATCGGTGTCATCAGCGGCAAGGGCGGCGTGGGCAAAAGCTCTATCACCGCAATGCTGGCCGTCTGCATGGCGCGCAAGGGCTTCCATACGGCAATTTTAGACGCGGATATTACCGGGCCTTCCATCCCCAAAATGTTTGGCGTGAAGGAAAAAGCCACCGGGACGGATTCCGCGCTCTTCCCCGTGGCCAGCCGCGGCGGCATCGATATGATGTCCGTCAACCTGCTGCTGGAGAACGATACGGATCCCGTCATCTGGAGAGGGCCGGTCATCGCCGGGGTCATCAAGCAGTTCTGGCAGGATGTCATCTGGAGGGACGTGGACTATATGTTCGTGGATATGCCTCCGGGCACGGGGGATGTCCCGCTGACGGTGTTCCAATCCATCCCGCTGGATGGCGTTATCATCGTCGCCTCGCCCCAGGAGCTGGTCTCCATGATCGTGGGCAAAGCGGTGAAGATGGCGCAGATGATGAATATCCCCATCCTGGGCCTGGTGGAAAACATGAGCTACATTCTCTGCCCGGATTGCGGCAAGCAGATTCCGCTTTTCGGCCAGGGCGGCACAGAGCAGTATGCACAGAGAGAAGGGCTGGCTCTGCTGGCGAAAATGCCCGTAGATCCGGAAATTGCGCAGCTTTGCGACAGAGGCGAAATCGAAAGTTTCCAGGGCGATTATCTGGATGCAGCCATTGCCGCGATTTTGGCGCGCTAGGAGCAGCCATATGAGACGGCTATTTGCAGTTTTCTGCGCGGCGCTCTTGCTCTGCGCCGGCTGCGCCAGTCAACCCGAAGCAGCGGCGCTGGGCCCGGAGGAATTCATGGCCTATCCCTCGGATGGCGATCCGCTCTCTCCGGCAGACGCCCAGGGCGAGATTGCCATTACCAAAAACGGCGTTTCGCTGGGCAGCCAGGGCACGCGCAGCGACGCCTATACTGGCCTGGATTTTTCCAGCAAGCGCGGTATCGCGTTGGGCAGCACGCTGGAAGAGCTGGCCGCGGCCTACCCGGAGCTGCGCTTTCACGTCATCTATGGGCAGAGCGAGGATTTCAAAGTGAAGGCGGATATTCCGCTCAAGACCGTTGCCCGCCAGGCAAAAAGCGGGAAAGATATCGTGTTCATCACCTATACTCAGCGCAGCATTGACGGCAAGATTCTCTCAGACAAGGAGTTCGATGCCTACTGCAAAGAGCACAGCATTGACGGCGCTGCCCTCTCTTCAGATCCTGGGGCATACGGTTACGAATGCTGGGGGATGATTTTCGGCATCGACGGCCAGGCGGTAGATTCGCTTTCGTTTACGGCGGTTTCGCCAAAGAAAGAGGCCCCCGCTTCTTCCGAACCCACTGCTGATGCAGAAATAAAGCAGGAACAGTCTGCCACATACGCATAGCAAGCAAATATGATAAAAAAAGAGCGCTATCAAGCGCTCTTTTTGCTGCCCTGCTATTTTTCCTGCATGCTCAGATAATGCGCCCGGATTTTTTCGAAACTCTCGGCGCTGATCACATGCTCCACCCGGCAGGCATCTTCGGAGGCGACCTGCTCATCGACACCCAGGGCCACGAGGCAGCGCGTCAAGATCTGATGGCGCTCATAGACCCGCTTTGCAATTTCCATGCCCGGCGGCAAAAGCACGATATGCCCAGCGGCATCCACTTCGATATATCCGTTTTCCCGCAGCTGCTTCATGG
>JAHZHM010000233.1:3417-3858 GCA_019420265.1 Clostridiales bacterium | reverse complement strand
CATGATCATCTGGTAGATGAGATCCGGGTTTTTGCTCTTCCAGTCTTCGGAATCGATGGTCCAGTTGACCATTGGCATATTCAGCTCCCGGCTCACCTGCTTGAGGTTTTCCTTGACATTGCCGTAAGTGGGCCGGATATAGCGAATCTCAAATCCGCTGGCCTCCCGAACGGCATCATTGGTGCGCGTGATTTGATCTTTGATTTCCTCGATGCTCAGTTTATTGGTATCCTTATGCTCCCAGGTGTGGTTGGCGATTTCGTTGCCCTCATCCACAGCGCGTTTGACTACATCCTTACGGCTGCCCACGCGGTTGCCCACGACGCAGAAGGTCGCCCGGGCATCGTATTGCTTGAGCAGATCCAGAATTTTTGGCGTTACTTCGCTATCCGGGCCGTCGTCGAAAGAAAGAGCGATCATGGGCTTTGAAGGATCCAGCAT
>JAHZHM010000233.1:698-3407 GCA_019420265.1 Clostridiales bacterium | reverse complement strand
GGGCTGGGGCTGGCCATATGTTTCGCTCAGGCGGTACTGCATCTCCTTGCTCAAAATAGTGTTCAGGCTTTCATAGGATAGAGAAATTGAGAGGATGCCGAGATCTGCCGATGCGATCTCGCTGCTGGAAAAATACAGCTCGATGCCGCTGCTCGTCAACAGTGCGCGACTGGCGATGCCATCCAGCGGGCAATTTTCAAGAGAGATCTGCTGATCGGGATATGCCTCTGCAAGCGCGGCAGAGCAGAGCTCGGCCAGCGGCTGCTGATAGCCGTCTGCAAACAGATCGCCATCCACCAGCTGGCGCCCAGAAGCGATATCAAAGCTCAGGCATTCAGAGAAATACTGCGGTGCCTCTTCTCCTGCTTTACGGCTCCACCCAAACAGGCGGATGCTGGCGATATTGCCGTTCGTTCCGGCCTGAACCGAGCGGAAATCCATGAAAAACCAGGCATGGGGCTGCTGGCTTTCCTGGCTGGCCAGGTTGCTGGCGTCTTCCTTAAAAGAAGCGACTTTGCTATTGACTTTTTCCTCTATGATAGCATCCATGGCCTGGTTTTCCAGCCGCGGATAATAGACGGCGCAGGCGAACTGATCGTCCTCCTTGATCTCGCCGGTGAGGCCGTATTGGTCTAACGTCGAACGGTGCACAGAAAAACTTGGCGCAGCAGAAATTTCCGGGCTGGGGAGCGGCTGCTCCTCGGCCTTTTTACAGCCGGAAAACAAAGAAATACCCAGGACAAAACAAGAGAATGCTGCAATAATCTTTCTAACGCGGTTCATGACTGCCTCCAAACGATACTTTCCGTAGATAAGTATAGCAGGGAGAGTTAAAAATGAACAGACTGAAAATCGCATGTTACAAGATTTTGAACTTTGTATCCAAAAAGTTCTATTTGAAACATTGCCAAATTTTTTTGATGACCGAATCCGGGCGAATCGGCCTTTACAAATTGGGAAAGATAAAATATAATAAAGGCAGAATATACGAGCGCCTGAAAAGACAAGGCAGGGAAAGGGAATCCAAAGCGAGCCGGGGAGAGTGCGAGCCTGGCGGAGAAAGCTTCCTTTGTTATCACTTTTTGAAAGGGCGTGCGCTGGCAGGCGTTATCTGCATCAAGTGCCCCGCAAGGGGAATTTAGGTGGTACCGCGGTCTCTTCGCCCTATAGCGAAGGGGCTTTTTTTATGAGGCGATGCCCGAAGCTGGGAAATAAACATCAGAAAACTGAGGAGTATGGAGATGTATCAAAAAGTAAGCACGGATCTGAATTTTATCGGAAGAGAGGAAGAAGTGCTCTCCTTCTGGGAAAGGGAGCAGATCTTCAAAAAGGCGCAGAAGGCCGCAGAAGGCCGGCCGGAATTCACCTTCTACGACGGCCCTCCCACGGCAAACGGAAAGCCGCATATCGGCCATATTTTAACGCGCTGCATCAAGGATTTATTCCCGCGCTATAAGGCGATGCAGGGCTACAATGTGCTTAGAAAAGCCGGCTGGGATACGCATGGCCTGCCCGTCGAGCTGGAAGTGGAAAAGATGCTGCATCTGGATGGCAAGGAGCAGATTGAGCAGTATGGCGTTGAGCCGTTCATCCAGAAGTGCAAGGAGAGCGTCTGGAAATATAAGGGAGAATGGGAAGAGATGAGCCGCCGGGTGGGATACTGGGCGGATATGGAAAATCCCTATATCACTTACGACAACAACTATATCGAATCCGTCTGGTGGTCGCTCAAGCAGATTCACGAAAAAGGGCTGCTGTATAAGGGCCACAAGATCGTCCCCTATTGCCCGCGCTGCGGGACGGCGCTTTCCTCGCATGAGGTTGCGCAGGGGTATCAGGATGTCACCGAGCGCTCGGCCACGGCCATCTTCAAATGCACGGATGAAGACGCTGCCTACCTGGCCTGGACGACCACACCCTGGACGCTTCCTTCCAACGTCTGCCTGTGCGTCAATGCAAACGTGCAGTATGCCAAAGCGGTAAAGGATGGAAAAGCCTATATTCTGGCGAAAGATTTGGTAGAGCAGGTGCTGGGTGAGGGCGCTGAAATTGTGCAGACCTAGCTGGGCAGCGAGCTGGTGGGCAGAAGCTATGAGCCGCTGTTTGAATGCACGGCCAAGGCCTGCGAAGGCCAGGGCAAGGCGCATTACATCATCGCAGATGATTATGTTACCACCACGGACGGCACGGGCATCGTACACAACGCGCCGGCCTTTGGTGAGGATGACGCTCGGGTCTGCCGGGAAAACGGCCTGCCCTTCATTCAACTGGTCGATACCAAAGGTGAGCTCTGCGGAGGCACGCCTTGGGACGGCATGTTCGTCAAGGATGCGGATCCCAAAATCATCGAGGCGCTGGAGGAGAAAGGCCTGCTCTTTGATGCGTCGGAATTTACGCACAGCTATCCCTTCTGCTGGCGCTGCAATACGCCGCTCATCTATTACGCTAGAAGCACCTGGTTCATCAAGATGACGGCGCTGCACGACGAGCTGATGAGAAACAACGCCGGCGTCAACTGGCTGCCCGAAAATATCCGGGATGGCCGCATGGGCAACTTCCTGGATAACGTCATCGACTGGGGCATCTCCAGAGAGCGCTACTGGGGCACGCCGCTGCCCATCTGGGTTTGCGATTGCGGGCATATCCATGTGGTGGGCAGCATTGCAGAGCTCAAAGAGATGGGAGAGAACGTTCCGGATGATATTGAGC
>JAHZHM010000233.1:0-688 GCA_019420265.1 Clostridiales bacterium | reverse complement strand
GCTGGTATGATTCCGGCTCTATGCCCTTTGCCCAGTGGCACTATCCCTTTGAACATAAGGAAGAGTTCGAGAAGCGCTTCCCGGCCAACTTCATCAGCGAGGCTGTGGATCAGACGCGCGGCTGGTTCTATACGCTGCTGGCCATCGGGACGGCGGTGTTCGGCAAAGCGCCCTTTGAGAACTGCATTGTGCTGGGGCATGTGCAGGATAAAGACGGCCGCAAGATGAGCAAGCATATCGGCAATGTCGTGGATCCGTGGTCTGTGCTGGATAAGCAGGGCGCGGATGCGGTGCGCTGGTATTTCTACTCGGGCTCTGCACCCTGGCTGCCCAGCCGCTTCTATGGCGATGCAGTCTCGGAAGCGCAGCGCAAGTTCATGGGGCCGCTTTGGAACACCTATGCGTTCTACATCCTCTATGCGGAAATCGATCAGTTTGACCCGACGATGCACACGCTTTCGGATACGGAAAACCTCTCCATCATGGATCGCTGGGTGCTCTCCCGGCTGAACTCCACTGTGAGGAAAGTGACGGATTTCCTGGATGGATACCATATTACAGAAGCGACGCGGGAACTCTCGGCATTTGTGGATGAGCTTTCCAACTGGTATGTCCGCCGCGGCCGCGAGCGCTACTGGGGCAGCGAGATGACGCAGGATAAGATTGATGCGTATATGACGCTCTATAC
>JAHZHM010000232.1 GCA_019420265.1 Clostridiales bacterium | reverse complement strand
CCCAAGTAAGGGGGTAAGGGGGCTGTGCCCCCATGTTTACCAAGCCCTTGACCTTTGCCCCACACTCACCTTTCCCCGCGGCCTCTATCCACCCCTCCCATTTTTTTGCAAAAATTCCTTGACTTAAACCTAACTCTAAGTGCTAGGATAATTTTAGAGAAGCGGATTTCCGCTTAGAACGGAGGGAAACTATGATTTATCGGAAACTTGGCCGCACGGGCCTGAACGTCGGTGAAATTGCCCTGGGCTGCGAGGGATTTGTGCAAAAACCGGAGCTGGCGCAGCAGTTTTTAGATGCCGCCGAACAGGCGGGCGCCAACTATATCGATTTGTATACGTCCGACCCAGCCGCGCGCACGGCCCTTGGCAAAGCGCTGGCCGGGCGGCGGGAAAAATTCATCCTGCAGGCGCACCTGTGCTCGGTCTGGAAGGATGGGCAGTATCAGCGCACCCGGGATTTGGCCGAGGTGCGCCAGGGCTTTGCCACTCTGCTGGAAGAGCTGCAGACCGACTACATCGAAGTGGGCATGATTCACTATGTGGATTCCATGGCGGATTGGCAAACCGTGCAAAACGGCGGCGTGCTGGAATATGCAAAGCAGCTCCAGCGCCAGGGCAAAATCGGCCATATCGGCCTTTCCAGCCATAACCCGCTGGTGGCCCAGGCCGCGGCCGAGAGCGGGGATATCGCGGTTTTGATGTTCTCTGTCAACCCGTGCTACGATCTCCAGCCCGCCAGCGAGGATATCGAGGCGCTTTGGGCAGACGAAGCCTATGCCCAGCCGCTCACCAATATCGACCCAGACCGGGAGCGCCTGTATGAAACCTGCCAGCGCCTGGGCGTGGGCATTACGGTGATGAAAGCCTTTGGCGGCGGCGATTTGCTCTCCGCGGCCATGTCGCCTGCCGGCGCGGCGCTGAGCGTGAACCAGTGCATCCACTATGCCCTGACGCGCCCAGCCGTGGCCTGCGTGCTCTCGGGTGCGCACACGATTGCCGAGTTTGCTGAGGCCATCGCCTACGAGGATGCTTCGGATGCGGAGCGGGA
>JAHZHM010000231.1 GCA_019420265.1 Clostridiales bacterium | reverse complement strand
CTGCCTGGATCACATGGGGCTTCATCTCACCCGTCCGAGCATAATCGATGGCCGCATCACCAACGCCTTTGAAAATTTCTGTAAAATTTATCTCGCCATTGCTCGTATCCAGATAGACACCTGGCTTAGGCACTCGGGCTTGTCCGCCATTATATGCACTGGGCTTAGGTGCCTGCACCGGCCCGCTGCCATACACGCCGTTGCGCAGACTGGAATACAGGTTGGTAGACTGCGTTTTGCCCATCAGTTCTACGGCGCTTTGTTTTTGCTCCTGCGTCCAGTTAGAGGACGATGGGGAAGCATATCTCGGCTCATAGGGCGGGGAATGGCTTTGACTTTGCTGTCGTTTGCGTTCTTTGTCCAAAATTTCCTGATACAGCTGAGGGTTTTGCACCCCAGCGTATTTGCTCATATCAAGCATTTTACTACCTCCACATAATGTGATATTAATACAATTCATATTATCACGTTATGTGGATAATGTCGATTTATTTTTACACATACTGTGTAGATATATTTTTGAAAAAAGAGATTTCAATGCTGATGATAGAAGGTGGTGTATTTTATGATAGAGGGCTAATTTTGGTGCACTTTTTGTTTTTACATATGAATAAGGTAGCTATGAAAAAATACAGAAAAGGCTTAACCATGCGTATTTGAGCCTATTTTGTACACAGCTATGACTTCATTCCTTGGGTTCGACTCCCTTCGTTGGCTCCAGAAAAAAACGCTCTATAGATAGGGGACTTAGAGGGAACCCTGGTTTTTTATTTGCAAAGCTGCACCAGAATTGTTATATTTATATTGTGATAAGCCCCCTAGAGAGAAAATGTGAGAAAGATTAAGATTTTTATAGCGCTGCTTTTTAGTATGTGCGATTCTAATGTGCTTGCTTCTTTTAAGGCAAATAAGTTTGCACAAATTGCACCGGACACAGGAGAAGCAGTTGAATATTGAACGCTCTTTTAGGAATCAAATCTCCATAACATCTAACTAAGAGTCTAAGGTGTAGAGATGGAAGCTTAGCTAACATACAGTGGCATAAAAATAGATAAAAAACTTTTAAAAGCCCCTAATTTAAAATGAATTTAGAAAACGCTTGAGAAATAGCCCGGTCAAGAACAGCGAGGAAAAGGCCGAGTTGCGGTTTCACTACTGGAAAAATGCTAAACGATGATGGCTCTGTATTATGTTATGATTAGTCCTTCAACAATGATTAAGTTGGTGTATTCGACATGGAAATCAAAATAGGGAAATTAAAGATCATAAGCTGCATATTGCTCATTTTTGCCTTGCTATCAGCATGTGCGTCAGGAGAAGCAGAAAAGCCGTCTGATAATATTACATCGGCATCAACAGTGCCGATAGCCCCCGGCGGATACATGATATATGGAACTGATCAAAGATTTTGGGAAGCGGCGGAGCAATATAGTGATTGGCAGGAGAAGCAAGTTGGTTGGGAAAGGCTTGAGCCCTGGGATAATGGCTTTATTTCTTATGATTGCTTTTTAAAGAAACAGGATATCGTAAAGCCGCTCTTCCAGGCACAGATATATTTGATGGAAGGCGGAGAAGAAATAAGCTATGCGGTTCGAGACTCAACCGCAGATACGTCTGAGCTGACAAACGAGGAACGCCTGGAACTGGAACGGCAGCTGCAGGCATATGCCCAGGAGAAAGGGCTAAAATACAGCTATTTATATCGCCGTGGTTTTGTGGTATTTGTTTTCACAAAGGAGGAGCCGGAGCTATGGGTTCATATGGTTAGAGAGGCCTATAATAACAGCCCGGAATCTAGTACCGATCTTGAGGAAACAGAGGTAAAGCTGCAACATCAAGTTTTAGTTGAGCATACACTTTTAGATATGCTCAAGCGGATGGGGGATAATTCTTAACCCAAAGGAGCAGGAATTTTCCTGCTCCTTTTCTTTTTGGGAATTTATTTTTAACCAGTTTCGAAGGAAACTTTTTGATGAACTTCTTGAAAAAACGATAGAAGTGGATAGAGCATTTGCGTCCGCTTTTTATTTACAATTTCCGGATAGAAGCTCTGCAAGGGAATCGATTTTGGACGATGCACCTGGAATTCCTTTCAAGAGCTGAACTGTGGGAACTTGAAGCGCCTCTGCAATTTTGTTTAAAGTGCTAAGCGTTAAATTTCCGTCGGCATGTTCGGCGGCGCGAAGTGTTTTGGGATCGATATCGGCCTTTGTAGCAAATGCAAGCTCGGAAAGTCCGGCTTCCTTGCGGAGCTTGGAGATATTTTGTGCGATGATTTTCTGATATGTGTTTTCCATAATATTCTCCTAAAAAATACTTTTTTAGAAAATTATGGAATTCATTAAATCGGCCAGGCAATGGAATAGAAAAATGTTTTTGTATTAAAATATCGGCAGTAAAAAGGAAAGAGAAGAATGCAGATCCGATAACTACTGTATTATTCGTTAAATTGTCATGCTGCAGTATCTTTCACCCGCGGAAGAGCAAGCGCAAAAACAAATCCGAGCGCTTCAGAATTTTATCTCAGACAGCTTTCCCGGGCCGGGTAGCCCGCCCTTAGCGCGACATAAAAACTAAGTGTGAGCAAAGCGGTTTTGGCGGCGAGAGATGTGTGACTGCAATACAAGGAATAATGGTACGGAAATGACAGTAGAAAATTGACGAAAAATAGCGAAAAATGTTATAGTAAAAAAAAGAGCTAGGAGGAAGGCTGGATGAAGAAATTTTTAAGTCTTTTGTTGGCTGCGATGCTATGCTGCGCTGTATTTGCATCTTGCGGCAAGGGGGAGCAGCAAGCGGAGCCATCAGCAGAGCCGTCGGTTGAAGTAGAGGCATCGCCCAGCCCAACGCCAGAGCCGCGCATGGAAGTGGGTGTCCCAGAAGAGTTGAAGTTCTGCGATGAACCGCTATACTACGGCATGACCATTGAGGAGATTCGGGAAATCTTTGGCCAGGAAGATGAGACGAGCGAAAGAGATTTCTATCCAGCTGGCAACTTAATCGGTAAGCATGTTTATTATAGCTATAATAATGTTCAATGCCAGGGGAGGCAGGTACAGCTGCAGTTTCGGATTTTTAATTATGATGGAGTGGTCATTCCAAAATCCTATGGGCTGGATGCAGTGGTGATACGATGGCCGGATGTTTTGGAGGAACAGGCAAGTTTTGTCAATGATGAGATAAGGCCTATAGTAGAGAAACTATACGGCGAGCCGAAATCTGTAAAAGAGGATGGAATTATTCAACT
>JAHZHM010000230.1 GCA_019420265.1 Clostridiales bacterium | reverse complement strand
AATCTCGCGCAAGTTAGATGCGCTAATGCCAATTTTTTTGGCTAAGTCCTCTTGCGACTGATTGCTCTTTGTGCGAAGCTCTTTTAGATTTCTCCCAATAACACCACATAAATTCATTGCCTTATCTATTCCTCTCACAATAATCCGACATCTATAAAGGTTAGTGGATTTTCGGGCAAAAATCAACCTAATTAAAATAGCAAAAAAGTATTAATATAGCATTTGTAAAGTTATAATCACATGATGAGCAAAAATGCTGCTTCTGCTATTTTTTCTTTGGTGAACAAGGCCTTTAAGTATTGACATCTTTTTCATAATCCAGTATGATAATAGATGTTTCGGGGGTATAGCGCAGTTGGCTAGCGCGTCTGACTGGCAGTCAGAAGGTCAGGGGTTCAAGTCCCCTTATCTCCACCAAATAAGGGAATCGCTTAACAAAGCGGTTCCCTTTGTTTTTGCCTTTGTATAGGGCAAAACTGTATTTTAACTATGTGGAGTTTTGTGCAAGGAATTATAGAAAAAAACAACATTTTTTAATAAAATGCAACACGAAATGCAACACAGAATACAAATGAGAAATCCTCATTTCCTATAGACAAGCAAATCGATCATCTGCTGCAAAAGCTTTTTGAAAAAGAGCGTATCTTCCTTTGAAAGCGCGAAGTCCTGAAGAGAGAAGTAGTCCGGCGCGCTTTGCATCCCTCGCATTATGATCTCCTGCAAGCTGACATGCAGTGTATCGGAAATTCGCTCCAGCGTTTGAACGCTCGGATTGCCACGCCCTTGCTCAATACTGCGATAATGTGAAACGCTGAGATTCGTCTCGTTCGCCACTGTTTCTTGAGATAAATTCATTTTTCCTCTGATTTCCCTTAGATTTGCGCCGACAAATTTGCATAGCTCACTTTTATTCTCTTTTTCTTGCATTGTATAACCCTCCTTTTTTCTCATATCAAAGTAGTCTATCGCAAATGCTCTCACAAGATTTATAATTGGCGAATAGATGACATTATTTGGTTATTTTGTAATATTTTGTATTTTTATAGGGAATTGTGGAAGTACAAAGTGGAATTGTAAAAACGGACACTTTGAGATAAAATAAGCGTGTAATAAGGGGGCATTTAGGATGAAAAAACAAGGAGTTTGCTATATCATTGGAGCCGGGGAATTTACACCGCTTTGCAGCATTCCGGCAGAAGAAGACTATGTGATCGCCGCAGATGGCGGTTACCGCTATCTACAGCAAATAGGGATACACCCGGATCTGGTTTTGGGAGATTTTGATTCTCTCCTTGAAAAGCCACACCACGAAAATTTAATTGAATTGCCCGCCGAAAAAGACGATACCGATATGCTCTATGCCCTCAAAGTTGGCCTTCAAAAGGGATTTCGAACTTTTTTTCTTTACGGCGGAATGGGAGGGCGCTTCGATCACACCATCGCCAATCTGCAGTCTCTCGCATTTTTAAGCCAGCACGGGGCCGTGGGATTTCTTTTCGGAAAAGAGGATGTAACGACTGTTTTAAGCAGCCCATCTGTATGTTTCGATTCCCAGGCAGTGGGCTATATTTCGCTTTTCTCTTTTGGGGAGCGCTGCGAGGATGTGTGCATCCGCGGCTTAAAATATGAACTAGAGAACGCTTCGCTCTGCCATACATTTCCCATCGGCACCAGCAACGAGTTCATCCAAAAGGAAAGTGAGATAACCGTTGGCAAGGGCATGGCTCTTCTGGTATTTTCCAGCAAAAATCTATCACATCTGAAACAAATCGATCAAAAGGCTTGACAATAAGAGAAAAAACAGTATCATATAGTTTATAGATATATAGTTTAACTATAAACAATATATCTATAAACTATTATGAAACTAAGGACACAAAATGGAAGCTTGGAAGAGAGATATTTTTTTCTCTGGCATTACGGATATTTATAAACAATGCCAGCAATACCGCTTCAAAACCACGGATGATAGGGATTTTACTTTAAACGAGGTGGTTGTGTTGGTATTTTTATCAGAATATTCTGGGCAAAATACCATCAAGGCGATTAGCGAGCAGTTAAATATCTCCAAAGGTTTGGTAAGCCGCTCGGTAGAATCCCTCAGAAAGCGGGGGCTTCTGGCGACACAGACGGACGCAGACGATCGCAGAAAAGTGCTGCTGAGGCTTTTGCCAGAGGCGCAGCCTTATGTGCAGTATTTTAA
>JAHZHM010000023.1 GCA_019420265.1 Clostridiales bacterium | reverse complement strand
CTCCCCCTTCCGCACTTCCATGCGGACGGAGGAATAGAACTTCAGCGCCCGGCCGCCCGGCGTCACTTCCGGGTTGCCAAACATGATGCCGACTTTCTCACGCAGCTGGTTGATAAAAATGGCGACGGTGTTGGATTTGGAAATCGCAGCCGTCAGCTTGCGCAGCGCCTGGCTCATCAAGCGCGCCTGGGCCGCCATATGCGAATCGCCCATCTCGCCGTCGATTTCAGCTTTGGGCACCAAGGCCGCAACCGAGTCTAATACGACGACATCAATAGCTCCGCTGCGGATCAGCGTCTCCATAATTTCCAGAGCCTGCTCTCCGGCATCCGGCTGGGCAACATACAGATTGTCGATATCCACGCCGAGATTTTTCGCATAGACCGGATCCAGCGCATGCTCAACGTCGATAAACGCCGCCGCGCCGCCCAGCTTCTGCGCCTCGGCTACAACATGCAGCGAGACGGTCGTCTTACCGGAAGACTCCGGCCCGTAAATTTCAATAATTCTTCCCCGCGGTAATCCATTGATGCCAAGGGCAATATCCAGCTCCAGGCAGCCCGTCGGGATGGCGGAAATTTCCATATTGGCCGCATGGTCGCCCAGCCGCATGATGGCTCCCTTGCCGAATTGTTTCTCAATTTGCGCCAGCGCGCTATCTAAAGCCTTTTCCTTATCCATAACCTTACCCCTTTAGTAGATTTTTGTTCTGAACGATATATTCCACGCAAGACCAAATGGAGAGCACAACGCTGATATAGATGAGAATCTCTCCCATCGGAATCTTCCAAATAGAGAAGATGGGGTTTTCCAGCAGGATAATGGCAACGCCCACCATTTGGAAGGTCGTTTTCCATTTCCCCACCGGTCCGGCCGCCAGGACGACGCCTTCGGAAGCGGCGATCAGCCGGAAACCCGAGATGATGAATTCCCGCCCCAGCAGAATGATGCAGACCCAAGCCGGGAGTTTCCCCCATTCCATCAGCAGAAGCAGCGCCGCCATAGCCAGAATTTTATCCGCGATGGGATCCATGAACTTTCCGATGTTGGAGACCAGCTGATATTTGCGCGCGATCATGCCATCCAGCATATCCGAGAGCGCGGCGACAATGAAGATCGCCGCAGCATAGTAGTTCCAATGGTCTATGTTTAGATAATAGCATAAAATGAAGAAAGGCACTAGGATAATTCTGCCGATCGTGATGGCATTGGGTAAGTTTTTGTACTTCATTTTGCAATTCCTCCAATGAGCTCGTATTCGTTGGCATCCTCTATCTGGACAAAATAGAACTTTCCGCATTCCAAAGGCTGCTCTGCATGCACGACGATGCCGCCGTCGATCTCGGGAGATTCCGCATAAGAGCGCCCCAAATAGAGATCTTCCTCTGGCAGATACTCTTCTATCACCACTTCCAGCCTCTGGCCGATGCGCTTTTGATTCGCCTGCAGCGAGATACCCTGCTGAAGCAGCATCAGCTGCTCCACTCTCTCCTGCTTGACGGCCTCTTCCACCTGATCCGGCATTTCCGCCGCCGGCGTTCCCTCTTCCTGGGAATACGCAAAAACGCCCAGCCGATCGAACTGCAAATCCGCAACGCCCTGGCGCAGCACCTCAAACTCTTCCTGCGTTTCCCCGGGGAAACCGGCAATGAGCGTGGTGCGCAGGATAAAGGCCGGATCTTTTTGGCGGATCTTCTGGATGGCCTGATAGGTCGATGCGTGAGTATTCTTGCGGTTCATGCGTTTTAATGTGGAATCCGCCAGGTGCTGAATGGGAATATCCAGATAGCGGACGACATTCTCGTATTTGAGCATGGTATCCAGCAGTTCATCCGTAATGCCGTCTGGATAACAATACAGCAGGCGCAACCATTTGAGGCCGGGCAGCGGAGCCAGCGCGTCGATCAGATCGCAGATCATGCTCTTGCCCGCAAAATCCACGCCATATTTGCTCGTATCCTGGGCAACTAAAATGATCTCCTTCACGCCTTTTTGCAGCAGCATTTCCGCTTCCTGCTTGATCTCTGCAATGGGGCGGCTCTGCAAATTGCCCCGGATATAGGGAATCGCGCAATAGGAACATCGATTGTTGCAGCCCTCTGCAATTTTGAGATACGCATAGTGCGAAGGCGTCGTCAGAACGCGGCCAAGGTAGTCTCCCTCGGCTTTGGGCTGGTCGTATTCCTCGAAATGCTGGTGCTCCAGCACCTTTTCCACAGCCTGCGCAATTTTATCATAGGCAGTTACGCCCAGAAACGCATCCACTTCGGGCAGCTGAGAAGAGAGCTCCTCCTGATAGCGCCCAGCCAGGCAGCCGCATACGATAAGCGCTTTCAGCCTGCCGCTTTTCTTATACTCCGCCATCTCCAGGATCGTATCGATGGATTCCTGCTTTGCGCTTTCGATAAAGCCGCATGTATTGACGATGATGATATCGGCCTTTGCCGGATCATCTGTAAACGCATATTTTTCCTTTTGTAACGCGCCCAGCATCAGCTCGCTATCCACTCGATTCTTCGAGCAGCCCAGCGATACCATGCCGATTTTGATCTCTCTCAAAATACTTCTCCTTCGCCAAACATCCTGTGATACTCTTCCCAGGTGATGAGCACTTGCCTTGGCTTGCTGCCATCTGCCGCGGAAACAAAGCCATTTGCCTCCATTTCATCCACCAATCGCGCCGCTCTCGCATAGCCCACTTTCAGCCTCCGCTGCAGCATGGAGATGGAGATTTGCTCGTATTCCAGCGCCAGTTGGATGGCCTTGGGAATCAGCTCATCCTCACACCTGCCGCCTTCTGCGCCCTCTTCCTTGGCCTCGGCCGCGCTCTCCACGCCCTTGATGAACTCCTCATCGTAGTTACTCTCGACGCCAAGGCCCTTGATATAATCCAAAACGCGCTCGTTTTCCTGATCCGTCACATAGCATCCCTGCAGCCGAATGGGCTTGCTGGCGCCCACCGGCATATACAGCATATCGCCGTTATAGAGCAGCTTCTCTGCGCCGCCCGCATCCAAAATCGTCCGGGAATCGATGGCGGAAGATACCGTCAGCGCGATGCGCGAAGGGATATTCGCTTTAATCAGGCCGGTGATGACATCCACTCTCGGCGACTGCGTCGCGATGATCAGGTGGATTCCGCTGGCGCGGCCCAGCTGCGCGATCCGGCAGATGGAATCTTCCACCTCGTGCGCGCTGGCCATCATCAGGTCTGCCAGCTCATCCACGATAATGACGCGCTTTTTCATCAGCTTCAGGCCGTTTTCCTTGCAATATAGATTATAACGGTCAATATCTTTCACGCCCGCCCGCGCAAACAATTTATAGCGGTTGAGCATTTCCGTAACAGACTGGTTGAGCGCCTGCGCCGCTTTTTTGGGATCCGTGATGACCGGGCCCATCAGATAAGGAATGCCGTTATACATCTCCATTTCGACGACTTTCGGGTCGACCATGACGATCTCCAGCTCGCTGGGCGGCGTATGGTAAAGATAGCTCATGATGATGCCATTGACGCACACGCTCT
>JAHZHM010000229.1:26056-31512 GCA_019420265.1 Clostridiales bacterium | reverse complement strand
GGCTCCGAGAAAGCTCGGGCTGGCCAGCGAAGAGCAGATGGTGGGCGCGGGCATCTCCGATTGCGCGACTTGCGATGGTGCCTTTTTCCGCGGCCGGGACGCGATTGTCATCGGCGGGGGCGATACGGCCTTCGAGGATGCGCTCTATCTGGCGGATATCGCCAAAAGCGTCACTTTGGTGCATCGGCGGAATGAATTCCGCGCGCAGGAATATCTTATAGGGAAGGCAAAAGAAAAGGAAAACCTCTCCATGCTGCTGGGGTATCGCCCGGCCGCGCTGGAAGGAGATGCCATGGGCTTTGAGGCGGTGGTGCTGGAGCACACCGGGACGGGCGAGCAAAAGCGCCTGCCGGCAGATGGATTGTTCGTCGCCATCGGGCGCATCCCGGATACGGGCATCCTGCAAGGCCAGATGGCGCTGGATGCGGCGGGCTATCTTTTGGCCGGAGAGGATACCAAAACAGAGATTGCAGGGGTGTTTGCCGCGGGAGACGTCCGGGCAAAATCTCTGCGGCAGGTTGCCACGGCGGTTTCGGATGGCGCGGTGGCGGCCGAGCAGGCGCGGGAATATTTGATGCGCTAGAAAATAAAGGGGTATGATATGGGCAGACTTTTTGGCACGGATGGCGTGCGTGGAATTGCCAACGAGAAACTGGACTGCGCGCTTGCTTTCAAATTGGGGCAGGCGGCGGCCAAGGTGCTGACCAACGAGGTGCACAAAGCGAAAATACTCATCGGAAAAGACACCAGAATCTCTGGGGATATGCTGGAAAGCGCGCTGATTGCGGGCATTTGCTCTGCCGGGGCAGAGGCATGCACGCTGGGCGTCATTCCAACTTCCGCCGTCGCGCATCTGACGCGGTATTACGAGGCGGATGCCGGGGCGGTCATCAGCGCATCGCACAACACGGTGGAGTATAACGGCATCAAGTTCTTCAATGCCAAAGGCTATAAGCTGGCCGATGCCATTGAAGATGAAATTGAAAAGCTGGTCCTCGGGGGCATTGGCGGCGAGCTGCCCACCGGCCTTGGAGTTGGCCGGCGGGTGCGGCTGAGAAACGCGCCCCGGGAATATGCGGATTTTCTGGTAGAATCCAGCCCGGTTCGGCTGGATGGCCTCAAAGTCGTGCTGGATTGCGCAAACGGCGCTTCTTCCGCGCTGGCCGGAGAGGTATTCTCCCGGCTGGGGGCGGAGGTCTATGCGCACTATAACATGCCGGATGGCGCCAATATCAACGACAACTGCGGCTCCACGCATCCGGGCAACCTGCAAATTCTGGTCAACGAGTACGGCGCAGATGTCGGCCTGGCTTTCGACGGCGACGCCGATCGCCTCATCGCCGTAGACGAATTTGGCCGCATCATCGACGGCGATCGCATCATGGCCGTGTGTGCGCTGGATATGAAAGAGCGCGGCTGCCTGGCCAAAAACACCCTGGTCGCCACGGTGATGAGCAACCTGGGTCTGGAGCTCTCGCTGAAGCCCCAGGGCATCGAAATTGTCAAAACCGGCGTGGGCGACCGCTATGTGCTGGAGGAAATGCTGGCGTCCGGATATAATTTCGGCGGCGAGCAGTCTGGCCATCTGATTTTCCTGGATCACAACACCACTGGCGACGGCATGCTCTCGGGCATTCAGCTGCTGGGCGTGATGAAGCGCAAGGGTAAAACCCTTTCCGAGCTGGCCAACGCCGTGGAAATTCTGCCGCAGGTGCTGGTCAATGCCAAAGTCAGCGAGGAGAAAAAGTTCGATTATGATAAGGATGAGGAGATTTTATCCGAAATTGCCCGGCTGGAGCAGCAGATGGCAGGGCAGGGCCGGGTGCTCATCCGCACTTCGGGCACAGAGCCCCTGGTGCGCGTCATGATCGAAGGCAAGGATAAGAAGGCGATTGGGGCAGAGGCCGTGAAAATCGCCCGGCTCATCGAGCAGAAGCTAGGAGGCAAATAGTATGTGCGGAATTGTGGGCTATATCGGCGATAGAGATGCTCTTTCGGTTTTGCTGAAGGGGCTTGGGAAACTGGAATACCGCGGCTACGATAGCGCCGGCGTCGCCTTTATTCAGGATGGGCGCATGAAAGTCGTCAAGGCGAAGGGGCGGCTGGCAAAGCTGGAAGAGAAGCTGGGCGGCGAAAAAGCCGAGGGGACGCTGGGCATCGGGCATACCCGCTGGGCGACGCATGGCGAGCCTTCGGATATCAACTCGCACCCGCATACCAATACCGCGGGGGATTTGGCCGTGGTGCACAACGGCATCATCGAAAACTTCGCCAAGCTCAAAAGCTGGCTTTCGGGCAAGGGCATTTCTTTCGTCTCGGATACGGATACGGAGGTCGTCGCGCATCTGGTCAACTACTACTATGAGGGCGATCTCAAAAGCGCCGTGATGCGGGCCATCAAAATGCTGGAGGGCTCGTATGCCCTGGGCGTCGTCAGCGCCAAGGAGCCGGGCAGGATCGTCGCGGCAAGAAAGGATAGCCCGCTGGTGGTGGGCCTGGGCGAGGGGGAAAACTTCATCGCTTCGGATTTCCCCGCCCTGCTGGAATACACCAGAAACGTCTATCTGCTGGAAGATAAGGAAGTCGCCGTCATCGAGAAAAACCGCGTAGAGGTGTTCGATGAATACGGCAATCAGGTGCAGAAAACGCCCTTTGTGGTGGATTGGGATGTCTCCCAGGCGGAAAAAGGCGGCTATGAGCACTTCATGATGAAGGAGATCCACGAGCAGCCCAAAGCCCTCTACGATACGCTCATGACGCGCCTGCGGGGCGAGCGGCTAGATCTCTCGGAAATTCACATCACAGATGAATTCATGCAGGGCATCGACGAGATTCTCATCGTGGCCTGCGGCAGCGCCTATCACGCCGGCATTTTGGGCAAATACGTCATCGAGAAGCTGGCGCGGGTGCCTGTCTCGGTGGATATGGCCTCTGAATTCCGCTATCGCAGCCCGATTTTGCACAAAAATCAGCTGGTGGTGGTCATCAGCCAGTCGGGTGAGACGGCGGATACCATCGCGGCGCTGCGGGAAGCCAAGCGCCATGGGCAGAAGGTCGTCGCGATCACCAATGTCAAGGGCAGCAGCATCTCCCGGGAAGCGGATGCGACCATGTATACCCAGGCCGGCATGGAGATCGCCGTGGCAACCTCCAAAGGCTACAGCACGCAGGTCATGTGCCTGTATATGATGGCGCTGGAGCTGGGGCGCATCAAGGGCACGCTGAACGGCCAGGAATATGCAGCCCTGCTGGGCGAGCTGAAAAAGCTGCCGGAACTGGCGGCGGAAATTTTGAAGGATGAGACTGCCATCCAGCATCTGGCCTCCCAGCGCTATATGGATGAACACGAGTTCTTCATCGGCCGGGGCATGGACTATGCGCTCATGCTGGAAGGCTCGCTCAAGCTCAAGGAGCTCTCCTATATCCATTCCGAGGCCTATGCCTCTGGCGAGCTCAAGCATGGCCCCATCGCCCTCATCGAGGAGGGGACACTGGTCATGGCGCTGGCGACGCAGGAAGCTTTGATGGAGAAATCCCTCTCCAACTTCAAGGAGGTTAAGGCGCGGGGTGCGTATGTCGTCGCGGTGGTGCAGGAGCACCATAAGCCGCTGTTGGAGCAGGAGGTAGACCTGGTGCTCACCATTCCAGACGCCGGGGATACGTTCGCGCCGCTGCTGGCCGTGCTGCTCTATCAGCTCTATGGCTACTACACCGCGGTGTTCAAGGGCTGCGATGTCGATAAGCCAAGGAACCTGGCAAAGTCTGTAACAGTGGAATAAAAAGCAAAGCAAAAAGCCTTCGGCAAATAGCCGGGGGCTTTTTTGTGTGCCTATAGGAAAGCATGTTTGCGCCCTTCCCGGCATAAAATGAAGCGGGAAGATGGAGGTGCAAACATGGCGGAAAATCAGGTTTTGGCGCTTTCGGGAAAATCCCGGGGTGTGCTGCGGCTGGAATATGGCAAAGAGCTGGCGTTTTCGCTGGAATCGCCGGCCTATCTGCGGGATGCGGAGCTTTGGCTGCTGTTTTCGGATCGAGAATGGAGCATTTTGAATTGCGGCAAGGGAAGCTGCCCGCTGCCCCCGCGCAAAGTGCAGGCGGCGGCCGTGGCGCGAAACGGGCAGTTTCTCATGGCCGGGGGCAAGGCAGATTTCTCTGCGGCCCGCTCGGCCTGCTTTACGCGCCAGGAGAAAAAACGCCTGAAGGAGCTGGAAGTTTCGGCGCGGCAAAGGCCAAAGCCCAGCGAGATTGCGTCCAGCCAGCCGGAAGGGCAGGTGTTTTTGGGGGAACAGCGAAAAAGCGCCGGAAGCGCTCCTGCCGATCAGCACAGAGCGGAGGATGAGCGCCCGGCTCCGGCGCAGACGGCGCAGAAGGAAGCTATGCCGCCGCAGGGGCAGAAAAATGCCGCTCGGGCATCAACGGCTTCGGAAGCACAGCAAAGCGGGCAGCAAAAAGCGCAAATCGCTCCGGAGGCGGGGCGGCGCGGGCAAGAGCATCATAAGGCCGCAGGAGCGCAGCAGGCGCAGGAGCCGCAATATGGCCGGGAGAACGAGGCCGCCCCGGCGCAGGCAATAGGCAGCCAGCAAACACAGAGAACGACGGCCCCGGCACGCGCCGCCTCCCAGCAAAGGCGGCAAACCGGGCAGGATGGCGGAAGAAATGCCCTCGCCCAGCCAATACAGCAGGCACAGGAGCAGACGGCATCCGAACAAAGGCGCTCTGGCCAGGAGGGAGCGCAGAGCGGCCAGGGGCAGACGCCGCAGATGCGGCAGACGCAGCCGGGCGGCCCTGCTCCGCATGGGCAGGAGCAGGCCTTTTCTGCGGCATTCTCGCAAAACTCTCAGCCATCACGCTGGCTGGGCAACGCCCCGCAGCAGGAACAGGCATTTTCGGGGCAGGAGAGCGGCAGCTCTGGCGCACAGCCGCGCGGCAGCGGCCATGGTTTAGAAGGCCAGCGGGAATCGCGGCAAAATCAGCCTGCAAGTGAGCCCGCCGGAGGGGCGGCGGGCGCGCCGCCGAGGCAATGGGAAAATCTGCCGGAATACGTCTCGGCGCCGGCGCTGGAGGAGCTCATGCGCGCGGCTCAGCCCCAGGCCTCCTCATCTGGGAAAGGGCAGGCTGGAAGGCAGGGAGCGTCCCAGCGTGGCTCGGCCACGCCGGGGGCTTCGGAAATCCGGCAAGAGCCGGGCACGCCCGCCCAGCAAAGGTCAGGCTCATCCCCGCGGCAGGGCAATGCGCCTGGGATGCCCAGAGAAGGGCAGCAAAAGGCCGCCATGCCAGGCGCTGGAAATGCGCCAAGACAGGCGGCACGAGGGCAGTCGGGGGCCGCGCAAAAGACCGCGGCGCACGCACTTGCCCAAAGGGGAAACGGCCAGCTCGAACGCCCGCAACCAGTTCAGCAAAAACAGCCCGCAAAGAGTGCGCCCAGGCATGCGTGCATTCAGAGAACGGAAAAGAGC
>JAHZHM010000229.1:13735-26046 GCA_019420265.1 Clostridiales bacterium | reverse complement strand
AAAATTTTTCCCTCTTCCAAATGGGTGAAGGTGGAATATCCCTCCTTCCCGGGCCGGGGATACTATCTCTCGGGGGAAATTTTCCAGGGAGAGAACTGCACAGCCCGGGCGCTGGCCGTGCCCGGGCGGTATGCGCTCAACCCGCCGGCCTGGCTCAAAGGCTTCGAGACGTATCTGGAAGACGGCAATGCCCAGGGTTATTGGCTGCTCTTTTTGGATATGCAGGGCAAAGCCATCCCGATCTCCCAGGTTTTCAAAGGTTCACAGGGATAACGCTGACATGCCTGGTCAGAATATCGTGATAGGAATAGCAGTAGCGGCGGGCATAGTCCTCAGACTGCACATATACGGTGAATACTTCCCCGTATAGCCCTTCCAGCACGCCGTGCGTATCCAAAATGCGGTTGCGCTCTGCGCGCACATGCAGGCGCACTTTCTGCCCCTGGCAGGGCAGCAGCTTATGGCGAATGGCCTCTAGTTGATGGTTCATGATACCTCCCTTTTGGTGATTGCTCTTTCGGATTTTTGGCAGTGCGATAAGGGGCGCGGCCCTTCGGGTTTCCGTGGGCGCTTGCCAAACGCCCGCGGAAAGGCTGAGACGAACCCGCCGCTTATCTCTTCTCGTGTTTATAGTTTTCCCAAAAAGAGGAAAAATATTTCAGGCATCAAAAAAGCTTCTCGCGTTGTCAAAAGGCAATTTGCAGGAAGCTTTTTTTGATTGATTCATATTTTTCCGCGCAGAACACAGCTGCATTTATGCGCCGATTTTGCGTTTATACAGAAAAGTTATCAACATTATCAACAACATATGCACCAAAAAGCATCAAATTGGGGATTTTTTTGTTGATACTTTTGCGGAGTTATCCACAAAACCCATTTTTATTCATTATTTTGACACAAATCCCAAAGCCGCTTGCAAGCGCAGCGCCCAAAAAGGAGTCAAAATGAAAGTTAGGCGATTTGCTCCAGCATCAGCCGGTCGGCAATCAGCGCGATGAACTCGCCGTTGGTGGGCTTATCGTTTTTGCCGTAGATGTTGTAGCCGAAAATGGTGTTCAGATTCTCGATTTTCCCTCTCGACCAGGCAACTTCGATGGAATGGCGAATGGCCCGCTCCACCTTGCTGGGCGTCGTCTCAAAATGCGCGGCAATGGCGGGGTAGAGCTCCTTGGTGATGCTGTTGATCATCTCGGGCGTGCGGATGACAATTTTAATCGCCTCGCGCAGGAACTGATAGCCCTTGATATGCGCCGGAATGCCGATGGTCAGGAAAATGCTGGTGATCTTCTCATCCAGGGATTTGCTTTGAACAACCTTCTTGCTGCCCCGCACTTCCCGCATGTGGAACAAATCCAGCAGGCGCTTATAGACCAGATCCATGTTGAAGGGCTTGACCATATAATACTTCGCCCCAAGCTCCAGCGCCCGGGAGATGACTTCCTCCGTCCCCAGCGAGGAGAGCACGATGGTCTCAGGCATTTTGCCATATTGGCCGCTGGCCAGCTTCTCCAGCAGCAGGAACCCGTCTGCCTCGGGCATGACGAGATCCGTGATCAGCGCCGCAGGCTGCTGTTCCTGCACGAGCTGCAGCGCCACTTCCGCATTCTCCGCGACGCCCACCACTTCAATCTCCGGCTGCGCGCTCATAAACGTGCGCAGGCTCTCCGCCAGCGATTTGCTATCCTCGACAATAAGCAACCTGATTTTCTCCGACATCTTCCTTTTTTCCTCTTTCTTTTGAATTGATGCAACCTAATGCGATAAAAGCGCTTCTGCGCCCGGCCTACCCGCATTTTGCCGCTTATACCAGATATCGTGCCTGCTGCACCTTTGGGGCACACCATTTATTAACTAATCTGTAAATAAATGGCTTATATTTATTATATCATAGTGGCAAGCGAACACAAGGCGTTTGCCTGGGGAGAATTTGTAAAAAGCTGTACTATTCTGACAAATGAGGCGAAATTTTTGGGGGAGCGGCAAAAAAACAAAAAAGTCGCGCGCGGTTTGCGCGCCATAGGGCGAACGGGCGCGGAGAAGAGAAAACCAGGGCAAGAAAAAACGGAAGCCTTTGCGGCTTCCGGCGAATTTTTCAGGAATGTTTTTATAGCAGATTTGGACGCCCAGATACAGCAGCAGCGCGGGAATGGCCGCCATCGCCAGCAGCACCAGCATGCTGCGCAAAAACGAGGAAGGCGCCGGGGCCGCGCCGGAAAGCGATTTGACGGGGATGCTCAGATCGTTTTCCATCGGGCTTAGGTATTCGAGCACATGGCTTAAAAGAATGCGGTTGCCCGAGACGGCAAGGCCGCGGTTGCTGATCAGCGAAGTGCCCGTGAGCAGGACGATGCGGGACTGCCCGCTTTCGGAAACCGCGCCCACCAGGAAGCTGCCCGTGCGATCCTGCTCGGAGCGGCGCAGATTGCTCAGCCCGGAGGCCAATTTTTTCTCATAGCAGGAGGCATCCGTGCGCAAAAGCTCGGAAACCTGCGCATTGCCGGCATCCGGGAGCAGCTCGATGGAAGACATCTCGCCCAGCACCACGGATTGCCGCCCGGTCTCCAGCTGCTTTGTCAGCGCGTGGGGCAATGCCTGCACGGACATGGAAGTCGCCCGCAGGTTGATCTTGGCCGGATCCGCGCCCACGACCAGCGTCTTGTTCACCAGCATCCCATATTGCGCCAGCAGGCTTTCAAACCGCGGCAGCGGGTCGACATAGATCTGCATGACGCCCTGATCCGGGTTGAAAGAGGCGTTCTCCATCAAAAAGAGCATGCGCCCGCCCAGGGATAAAAACTCCCGCAGGGCGATGTATTCGCTCTCGGTGAGATCCGTCTTGGGGGCGGCGATGAGCAGAACATCCGTCAGGGGATTGGGGGTATAGCTGGAAAGATCGCAGGTGAGCACGCCGAAATTCTTGGCCTCCAGCAGGCTGGAGAAGCTGGAAAGGTCGGCAATCTTGGCCTCGTTATGCCCGGTGAGCGCGCAAATCTGCAAAAATGCCCCGCGATCGATGCTCAAAATAGCAGAGGTGATCTTGGCCTCTGCCTTGAGGGCGACGGGGTTTAGGTTGGTATCCGTGCGGTAGAGCTCGTCATCCCGGATAAAGCGGTAGATAGAGCCGTCCTCTGAGGCGACGACAACCCCGGCAGCATCCCGGCTGAGGGAAAATTCCCGGGCCACCACATCCGCCGAAAGCTCCCGCAAATGCACTTTGGAGGATTTGGCGGCGTATTTTTTGAGCAGCTGCAAAAGGATGGTATCGCCATTGCCCGGGGAATAGAAGGGGTAGAGATAAATATCCTTTTCCAGCCCCGCCAGCACATCCAGGCTGTCCTGGGAAAGCGTGTAAATCTTGCCGGCGCTGAGATCCGTGCTCAGGGCAAGCTGGTCTTCCAGCATGGGGAAGCCCAGATTGAGCAGCAAAATCAGCACAAAAACTGCCAGCAGCACGATGCTGGAAATGGGGCGCAGGCGGCGGCCGAAGAGCCGCCGAAGGGAATTACGGGCATCGTTCATCTGGTTCTCCTTTCCAAATCCAGGGATTTCGCGCAGAGCAGAATACAGACTGCCGCAAAGGAGAGCAGGTAGAGCGCCGTGGAATAGCGCAAAATGCCATAGGAGAAAATCTCCGGAGCCTCAAAAAGCGCAATGGCCGAGAGCAGCGCCCGCAGGGCCGAGCTGCCCAGGTTGGGCAGGATGTTCCCCGCCATCCAAAAGACGATGAGGATGCCCAGCGTCCCGAAATAGGCCCCGATGGGCCCGCCGCTCATGGAAGAGACGAAAATGCCCAGCGCCGCCACCGCCAGCCCGAAGAGCAGGCAGCCCAGCAAAACCAGAAACAGCTCGCCAAAGGAGAGATACCCCATGCAGGCGATGATAAACGGCAAAAGGAAGGCCGGCAGCAGCGAAAGGGCGAATAATGCCGCACAGGCCAGAAATTTGCCGAAAGCCAGGCTGAGCGGGCCGATGGGCGCCGTGAGCACCAGATAGTCGGTGTGCAAAATGCGCTCGCCGGCGAAGCTGCGCATGGTGATGAGCGGCAAAAGCAGCGCCTCTGCGGCGCATATGCCGTTTAAAAGCGCGCTGGCCGCGCTGCCGTCCGCCCCGTTCAGGAAGAACTGGCGGCAGGCATAATAGCCGCAAAAGAGGGAGAACAGCGCCAGGTAGATGAAGGTCTGCATGCTGCGAAAATAGGAGCGGAGGTCCTTTTTGAAGATCGCGATCATAGCCCGCCTCCCCCGCTGCCCGTCAGCTGCAAAAACACATCCTCCAGGGAGACGCTGATGGGGCGCATTTCCAGGATGGGCAGCTGCGCTTTGGCCGCAAGCGCCCAAATATCCCGGCGCAGATCCGTCCCGCGCCGCACTTCCAGCAGGATATCCACCGTCCCTGGCTCGAATGTCCGCTGGAAATTCACATCCAAAATGCCCGGGAGCAGGGCAAAAAGCGCCTGCAAATCCGCCGGGGCGCCAACCATGCGCAGCTTGAGGCGGTTGTTGCCGCCTGTCGTCGCGGCGAGATCCGAAAGCGAGCTATCCGAGACGACCCTGCCGCGATTGAGAATGATGATATGCCCGCAAAGCTCGGTGATCTCGGTAATCGAATCCGTCAGCAAAAGCAAGGTGTATGTTCCCTGCAATTTCGCCAGCAGTGCGCGGATCTGCTCGGCATCCTCCGTGCGCAGGGCGAACGTCGGCTGGCTGAGCAGCAGAAGCGATGGGCCAAAGACGGTTGCCCCGGCAATGCCCGCCCGCCGGGCATCCAGCGCCGAGAGATCCCGGATGAGCGCATCTCTCTGGCCGGCCAGGGCGCAGAGCTCCAGCGCCTGCTCGGCGCGCGCCCGGCGCTTCTTGCCCGGAATTTTATACAGCGAGCAGACAAATTCCAGATATTCCAGGACGCTCATATCCCCATAGAGCGGGTTGCCCTTGGGCAGATAGCCCACCAGTGCGCGCGCCTTTTCGGCGGCCTTGCCCATATCCAGCCCGCCGATGCAAATTTGCCCCGGGCGGCATTCGCACAGCCCGGAAAGCAGGCCGCAAAGCGCAGGGCCCGCGGGGCCCGCCGCAGAGAAAATGCCCGCGCTTTCCTTCTCTTGAATATGGAAAGAAACGTTTTGCAGTGCCAAAACGTTTCCATAACGCTTGCTTAGATTGGATACTGTCAGCAAAAACGCTCCCTCCTTTTCTTCGTATCTAAATTATAGCAAAAGCTCCCGCTGTGCGCTGTTAATAATTTATGAATAAAGGTGTAATTTTCCCAGGGTTTTTGAAATATAGATAGGGTAGCAGCTAGCGAAAGCGAACGGAGGTAATCAAATGAGCATTTCCAAACGGGAAATTATGGCTGAAAACAGCAGGTGGATATGCGCCTCACAGGCGATGGTGGAGGGCGTGCTCAAGCTTCCCGACTCCATGGAGGAGATTTCGGGAGTGCTGGATATCGCAGGCGTAGGCGAGGTGACGGATGCCTCGGCCGGGGAAAACAGCATTTTTATCGAGGGCAACGCGGTTTTCTGCGTGCTGTATCTGAATAAAAAAGGCGAGTTCGAGAGCTTTAACGCAACTTGCCGCTTCAACCACACCGCCCAGTGCGATGGTGTTCGGCCGGATATGAAGGTGGCGGCGGGGGCAAAGCTGGGGGAGGTCTCCTTCAGCGTGCTGGATGGCAGCTCGGTTTCCGTCCGGGCGGATATCTGCATCGATGCCTTTGCGCTGGGCAACCAGAATTTCGAGATTCTGGATCCCGAGCTGGCCGATGGCAATATCCATCTCAAATGCGGCCAGGGAGAGGCTTCTTTTGTCGAGTGTGTCAAGATGATCAAGAGCTATGTCAAAAGCGAGCTGCGCGTCCCCCAAAGCATGCCGGAGGTGCGCAAAGTGCTGGCCGAGCGGGGCTATGCGGCGGTGCGCGGCGTCGTAACCGAGCCGGGCAAAGCCATTATCGAGGGCGAGCTTCGGGTGTTCGTCGTCTACGAGAGCACGGATAAAAACGCGCCGCTCCAATATTTCCAGGAAACCATCCCCTTTGGGGAGATTGTCAATCACGAAAACATCGGCGCAGACAGCGCCGTAACCGTGCACGCATCGCTGGAGCGCCTGGCCGTGGATACCGCGCCGGAAAACCCTGATCTGCTGGAAATTTCCGCTGTGGTCAATCTGTGCGTCATGAGCCGGGGTATGCGGCAGCTCTCCTATATCGCAGATCTCTACGATGAGAAGAGCGAGATGGAGGCGCAGTCCTGCGAGATTGGCGCGTGCAAGGCCGCCATGCGCGAGGGCCAGAAGAAGATCGTGCGGCTGGAAGCGCAGATTCCGGAAAACGCGCCCGAGGTCTCCCGGGTGCTGTTTACGGCGGCGGTGCCCAAGTCGGTCTGCATCCATCCCGGGCGGGATCGGGCGAGCATCGATGGCAAGCTGGCCGTCAATCTCTGCTACACCACGGCGGATGCCGGCATCAAGAGCGCGTCGCTGGTGCTTCCCTTTGAGACGGAGATCTCGCTGCCCGGCGTTACGCCAAACTGCGAGCTTCAGGTGTATGCCAATGTGGAATACGCCACGGCGGAAGGATCCGGCCGGGAGCTCAGCCTCAAATGCTGCCTGGATTTGTGCATCTGGCAGATGCAGAGCGAGCGGATGCGGGCGGTGTGCGAAGTATCCAGCCAGCCGCTGGAGCGGCCCTGCCAAAGCGGAGCGGTTATCTACTACGCAGACGGCGGCGAGACGCTCTGGGATATCGCCAAGCGCTTCAAGGTCAGCAGCGATATGCTGGGGAGCGGCGAGCCGGATGCGGTGATCCCAAAAGGCGAGCGGCTCATCTTCATCCGCAAATAGGAAAAGCGGCGCGTGAGCGCCGTTTTTTTGTGCGCAAAGGATAGGGCAAGTTTTATCCGCCTGAGCCCCGAGGAAATAGGGGCGGCGGTTCGCCAAATCAAAAAGGCTCGCTTTTTAGGCGAGCCTTTTTTCAGCTGTGCTGTTTAATGAGGTCTTCCAAAATAGAGACATGAACCTGTTCATCTAAGATGATGCGCATGAGGTTCTCCACGACATTCTCATCCGCGATCTCCTCGGCCTGATCCTGGTATTTCTGAATGATCAGCTGTTCGCATTTCAGCGCATTTTTGAGCATGGGCAGCAGCTCCTGGGGGTAATCGTTATACCCGGGCGACCAGTAGAGCATGCGCTGGGCCCGGCGCTCCCAAAGCCGGGGGTCTGCGCCCATCTGGCGGGCAAGCGTCCCAAAAATTTCCAGGTGGTGCATCTCGACGATGGCCATTCTGGAGAAAATATCCGCGATTTCCTGCCATTCATGCGAGAGCAAGCGGTTATAGAAATAAAGACTGACCGCGCACATCTCGGAAACCGAGCTGCTCATATTGCTCAGCATGGCCTGGGCATAGGCAGGGCTCTTGATTTGCGCCGAAACGGGCGGATAGGGAAGCGGAGACTGACATAGAATCTGATCCAAAAAAGAGTGTCCTCCTTTATAATTGGTTTATTTATCCATATGAAGGAGGAGGGGCAAAAATACGCCCGGCGCATGGCCGAACGGTGCTCAGCGCTCCAGCGCCTGTGCAATTTTGGCCAGCCACTCGGTAATTTTGATTTTCTGCGGGCAGTTCCGCTCGCAGGCGCGGCAGCCAACGCAGTCCGAGGCCTTGCCGTGCGCGGCGGCCAGAGAAGCGTAAGCCGGGGTCATCTTCCAGCCCTCATCCGGGCGGCGGCTGTATTCATTGTAGATGCCAAAATAATCCGGGATCGCGATGTTTTTGGGGCAGTGCGCCGTGCAATACCGGCAGGCCGTGCAGGGAATGGCGATGCTCTGGTTGAGCAGCTGGCAAACCTGCTCCAATACTGCGCATTCCTGCGGCGCAAGCGGGGAAAAATCCGCCAGGTTATCCAGCATCTGCTCCATGGCGTTCATGCCGCTCAAAACGATGCTGACCCGCTCGGGCATTTGCGCAAAGCGCATCGCCCAGGAAGCACAGCTGGCGCCCGGATGATATGCCTTCAAAAGCGCTTCTGCCTCTTTGGGCAGATTGGCCAGCGTCCCGCCCTTGACCGGCTCCATCACCACAACCTCTTTGCCCTGCCGCGCCGCGGCTTCATAGCATTCGCGCGCCTGCATGGCGGGGTTTTCCCAGTCCAGATAGTTGATTTGCAGCTGAACAATCTCGGCCTCCGGGTGTTCCGCCAAAATTTTCTCCAGCAGGGCGGCATCGCCATGGTAGGAGAAGCCGATTTTGCGCGCCTTACCCTGGGCCTTGAGCTGCCGCAAAAAGGCAAACTCATCGTGCTTTTGCGCGATAGCGTAGTTTTCGGCGTTCAGCCAGTGCAGGAGGTAGACATCGAACCACTCCACGCCGCACCGCTCGCATTGCTCCTCAAAATATCTCTGGCAGTCTTCCGGCGCTTTGATATGCCAGGAGGGCAGCTTATCGGCAATCTGGAAAGCCTCCCTTGGGTAGCGCTCCACAACCGCCCGGCGCAGGGCGGCCTCGCTGGCGCCGTCCAGGTAGGTGTAGGCGGTATCGAAGTAGGTGCCGCCCCGGGCGAGGAAGGTATCGACCATCTCAAAAAGAAGCGGCCAGTCAATCTCTTGTTCCTGCCCAGCGCTTATTTGAGGCAGGCGCAGAAAACCAAAGCCAAGTTTGTTCATCTCATATTCCTTTCTACGGGGAGAGGGGAAAAAGACGGCTATGTTATAAAAATCGGCAGGCGTCTCTCCCAATTAATTTATATTATATATCCGGCCACTAGAATTGGCTAGCCTATAACTAGGTAAAATTTTATCACACAAAACGGCTATGGCGAGGCAAAAATAAATAACTCTGGCAGAATTTATATTGTAATATAGTTGAATAAAATATCGAAATAAGATAAAATAATAGTGCACAGATATAAGATGTACAAAGGCCGGTTGGGGAAATTTTGATTCCCGCTATCATTTGTGTAAAAGAATTAAGAGGAGGAGACGAGATGATAAGGAAGTGCTCGAATTGTGGAGGCGAGGTTCCCCAGGAAGTAAAGTTTTGCGGTAATTGTGGATGCAAAATGCCGGATTTGAATGAAGAGGCGGCGATTTTAGAAGAATCTGCAGATGATGAAGCAGCGGTATCGAACACAAAGCCCGCATCGAAAAAGAAAAAAAGACTAATTTCCATTATAGCTGCCGTGAGTGCCGTCCTAATCGGTATAGTAGCGGGCATTGTAATCCTTACACAGCCGAAATTAGAGTCGATCAGTGCGTCCTATGGCGGCGATACTGCGCATGGTATCATGCTAGATAAAAATAATGTCGGAATTATGGTGATAGGCAAATATAAGAACGGAAAGGAAAAGCAGCTAAAAGATTGGACGATCGAGGAACCGAAGGCTTTGGCCAGAGGGAAGAGCATAACTGTCAATATTACATATCAAGGTTTAAGCACCCAATTGACGGTAGAAAGCCCGCTGCAATTTACAGTTGCGTCGGAGATGATTGAAGATGGGCATTTTACCTTTACAAAAGAGCAGTTTATGGAATATTGCCAGAAAAACTTACCAGTTACATATTTTCCGGATGTGAAAGAGGAGATAGAAGAAGGTGTAATGGGCTATGGAGTTGTGTGCACGGCTGACGATGTACAGCAAGCTGCAATCTTTAGCTTTAAAGAGAATGAAGACTCTGAAGTGACTGTCGTTTCTGCAATTTCCGATGATCTTGCAACCGCATATTTATATGGAGTAGAGCTGGCCAAGATAATAGATGCCTCTGTGGAGACACAGTACGAGAAAATCGCCGTGCGGCTGTTAGTTTCCGACGCTTGCCAAACAGAAAATTTATCATTCCAATACAGTGAGATGGGGAATTACTATATTGTTTCTATTTCTCCTGTAAAATAAAAAAGCAGAGATAATAAAGATAGGATGTGCATAGTTCAAGTTATGGTGCATCTGCAAAAAACCACCGTGCATTGCATGGTGGTTTTTACTACAGATCAGGGCAGCGATAATAAAAATGAAGTTTGGCGAAAGTGCCGGGTAAATGAAGATAAAAAAGTAAGAGGCGAGAAAGTATTTCTATTATGAGCGAGGCTACGCCTTTTTGCAGCGTCAAGGGCGATAGGCTTGCAGTATGGCCGAGAAGGCGGGATTCGCTCCGGCGGCAAAGCCGCCTATCACGCCGGGGCAGCATCGCTGCATCCGCCACAGGCGGCGCGAAGCTGCCTGTTCGAATCTACGGATATTATCTGTCAGAAAGAAAAAGCACTATGCTGTTGCATAGCGCTTTTTCTTTCTGGCGGAGAAGGCGGGATTCGAACCCGCGTGCCGCTCATCACGGCAACACGATTTCCAGTCGTGCTCGTTATGACCACTTCGATACTTCTCCAGCATGTTTGCTAAAATGCAGGAAAGGGAGCATTTTTGCAAACAAAAGTCATTACTTCCATATTATAAGGATTTCCCCTGCCCGTGTCAACAAAATTCTTCTTGGAATGGGCAAAGAAAAAGCAGGCGGCAAAAATAAGAGAGGCCAAAGGCGGCGCCCCTGGCCCTTTTTCTCCGAGAAGATGCTAGGATATTTTCTCAAATTTGCTCTTGGGAACTTTGCAGATGGGGCAGACGTAATCTTCCGGAAGCTGCTCAAAGGCGGTTTCGCCCTCGTAGACATACCCGCAGACGCTGCACTGATAGCTGCTCTTCTTCTCTTCCCGGGGCTTTGCCTGCTCCGGGCCGCGGTAGGTGGGGGCGTTTTTGGGGCTTTTTCCCTTGATGACGTTGTGATAATAGGCATACGTCATGGGCGGGGCATCCGATTGCAGCGCGCCATCCACCACATCCGCCAGAAAGATGGTGTGCGTGCCCGCATCCAGCGTCTCGCGCACCTGGCAGATGAGGTATCCGCAGGTATTCTTCAAAACGGGCAGGCCGTCTACCGTTTCGTATTCCAGAGCGGAAAATTTATCCGCATCCCGGCCGCTGTAAAAGCCCAGCTTGCCGATGGCCAGCGGAGGGCAGGATTCGCTCAGAACGCAAAGGGCAAACCGGCCGGTCTCAGCCAGGCAGTCGTGCGTAAAATTATCATGGTTGATGCTGACGGCAATGCTGGCAGGCTCCGCCGTAACCTGCATGGCGCTGTTGGCGATGCAGCCGAAATTCTTGCCGTCCTTTTGCCCGCAGACGGCGTAGACGCCATAGGAAAGTTTCCATAAAATTCTCGGATCCATTTTCTCCCTCCCGAAATAAACAAATTGCTTCCATATTCCTATCTTACCATAACTTGCCGCAAATATGAGCGAATTTCTGGAAAAACTCTTGTTAGTTTGCGGCGAGTCTGCTATCATAGGGATAGAGAAATTTGGTAAAACAGCATAAGCTTTTTACAGTAGATTTGAAAGGAAGGTATTTTTTATGCTCGTAACGATGAAAGAGATGCTGGATAGAGCCAGCAAAGAGAACTACGGCGTTGCCGCCCCCAACGTGGCGCATGAGCTGGATGCAAGAGCGGTTCTTCAGGCTGCGGAGATGATGAACGCCCCCATCATCCTGGATGTCGCCTATGGCGCAACCCCGGATATCATCTTCTATGGCAAGTATCTGACCCAGCTGGCAGAGAAGGCTGCTGTTCCGGTTGCGATCAACCTGGATCACGGCGGCACATATGAAGAAGGCGTTGCAGCCATCGCTGCTGGCTTCACCTCCATCATGGTCGATAGATCCACGCTGCCCTATGAGCAGAATGTTGCAGAGGTTAAGGATCTCGTCAAGGTTGCGCATGCGCTGGGTGTCAGCGTTGAGGCTGAGCTGGGCCATGTTGGCCAGGGCGCAAGCTATGCCGCAGATAGAGATGCCGGCCTGACCAAGCCCGAAGAGGCTGTCAAATACATCGAGGATACCGGCATCGATATGCTGGCTGTCGCAGTCGGCACGGCGCACGGCGAATATGTCGGCACGCCCCACATCGATTTCGACCGTCTCGTCGAGATCAAGAAGGCGACCAACGGCTTCCCGCTGGTTCTGCACGGCGGCTCCGGCTCGGGCGATGAGAACCTCAAGAAGGCCTGCCAGCTGGGCATCAACAAGGTCAACATCTATACCGACCTTGCAAAAGCTGCTGTCCGCCAGATCAACGAAGATGGCGTTCCCGGCATGATCTGGAATTCCATCACCAACGGTATCGTCAAGCAGATCTCCTACTACATCGAGCTGTTCGGTGGCAAGGACAAAGCTTGGAAAGTCGAGAACAAGGGCCTTGGCTTCTTCGAAATCGATACCACAGAGAAATAAGCAAAACAAAAAGAACCGGGTTTTCCGGTTCTTTTTTTG
>JAHZHM010000229.1:1933-13712 GCA_019420265.1 Clostridiales bacterium | reverse complement strand
ATAGCCGCTCACTCCTCCAGCCAGGCCAGCACATCCGCATAAATGCGCGCGTTTTCCCGCTCGTTCAGCAGCTCGTGCCGCAGGCCGGGGTAGAGCCTGGCGCGGATATCGCCATAGCCCCGCTGCCGCAAAAACTCGGCCGCCTGCTCAAAAGCCGCCGGGCTCTGGATGACGGGGTCGTCCGCTCCGGCTATGAGCAGAATGGGCAAATCCGCATGCCGCATCTGCCAGCCCTTTTTGGAGAAGCATTGCTGCATGAGGGAAAAGAGCGCCGCAAAGCCGTTTGCCGTGAAGAGAAAGCCGCAGGCCGGATCCGCCTGATAGGCCGAGAGCGTCTCCGGGTTGGCGCAAACCCAGGAATTTTCCGGCTCGCCTTTTTTATCGTATCCCGCAAAAGCCAGGCGATGCAAAAACTTGCTGCGGTGATGGCCGCCGCAAAACGCCCCCAGCAGCCGCGCCAGCGCGATGCCCACGCCCGCCAGCTTATTTTCCGTGGGCGGCCCGCAGAGCACGAGCTTTTGGATGGCGCCGTCATGCTCCTTGAGGAAAACGCGGGCGATCATCGTTCCCATGCTATGGGCGAAGAGAGAGAGCGGCAGGCCGGGATAGCGCTCCTTTAAATAGGCGCTCACCTGCGCCAGATCCGAAACCGCGCCCTGCCAGCTCGGCGCGCCGAAATAGCCGTAGTCCTCCGGGCTCTGGGCGCTGCCGCCATGCCCGCGGTGGTCGTGAATCGCGCCCAGATAGCCTGCATCCGCCAGAAAATCCAAAAAGGGCAGATAGCGCTGGCGATGCTCGGCCATGCCGTGAGAAATTTGCACGATGCCCTTGGGCGCGCCGGATGGGAACACCAGCGTCCCCTCCAGCTGCAGGCCATCGGCCTCCGAGTTCAGATGAAAAATTTCAGTTTGGTGCTTCATAGTGCCTCCGTATTGTTGCTGCCCGATATGCAGACGCCGGCCGGCGCATTTTCCGCCAGTTCTGCGAAGGGGAAACGGGCGCGGGCCTTTTGCAGCGCCGCCTCCGCCCGGGCTTTCTCTGAAAATAGGCCAACGCAGGCGCTGCCGCTGCCTGTCATCAGGCTGTAATCTGCGCACGCCCGCAAAAACTCTAGCGCCTGGGCGATGGGCGGGCAGAGCGCTTTGGCCGCGCGCTCCAAGCTGTTGGCAGTAGCTTTGCCAAAGGCCGCCAGATCTCCCGCCGCGAGGGCCTGCTTGCAGAGCTCCAAATTGCCGTGCCTTCCGCCCAGCTCGTCGTATTTGCGATAAGCCGCCGGGGTGCTGACGCCGCCCTCCGGCTGGATCACGAGATAATGAGGAGCCAGCGCGTTTTCCAGCGGAGCCAGCACCTCCCCAATGCCTTGGCACTGCTGGCAGCCGCCTTTGAGAAAGAAGGGGACGTCTGCCCCGATGCGCACGGCGATGCGCGCCAGCTCGCCTAGGCTGAGCGGATGGCCATACAGCTCGCTCAGCCCCAAAAGGACTGCCGCCGCATCTGCGCTGCCGCCTCCAAGCCCGGCCTGGGAGGGGATGCGCTTAAAAATCTCGATATGCGCGCCGCCATCAAGCCCTGCGGCCTCAAAGAAGAGCTGCCCCGCCCGAAAGGCGCTGTTCTGCTCCTGGGGCACGCCCGGGCAATGCACGCAAAGCGCATCCGCCGGCTCCAGCGTCAGCGTATCGCAAAGCGAGATGCTCTGCATGATCATGCTAAGCGCGTGGTAGCCATTCTCCAGCGTCCCGGTGATTTCCAAATATAGGTTGATTTTTGCATTTGCGTTGATGGTTAACATGAATGTATTATAGCATAAAACGCCAAAGATATGTTAAAATGGGAGAGAAAGGCGGAAGATATGATCATTGCAGATAAAATTTCGGATTATAAAGTGCTGGATACGGGCGACGGCATGAAGCTGGAGAGCTGGGGCGGCTATCTGCTGGCCCGGCCGGATCCGCAGGTCATTTGGAAAAAGAGCAGGCCCGCCCTTTGGGAAAAGGCGCATGCCGTCTATCACCGAAGCGCCACGGGCGGCGGGCACTGGGAATATAGGAAGCAGCTGCCCGAGCGCTGGGAAATTGGCTACGGCAATCTGCGCTTCTATGTGCGCCCCACGGGCTTTAAGCATACCGGGCTGTTCCCCGAGCAATCGGCCAACTGGCAGTTTATGATGGATGCGCTCTCGGGCGGCGAGGAGGTGCTCAACCTTTTTGCGTATACCGGCGGGGCGACGCTGGCGGCGGCCAAGGCCGGGGCGCGGCTGACGCATGTGGATGCGGCCAAGAGCATGGTGGCCTGGGCCAAGGAGAACGCCGCTCTTTCCGGCCTGGCGGATGCTCCCATCCGCTATATGGTAGACGACTGCATGAAGTTTGTGCTGCGCGAACAGCGCCGGGGCAGGAAATACCAGGGCATCATCATGGATCCCCCAAGCTATGGCCGGGGCAGTAATGGGCAGATTTGGCGCGTGGAGGAGCATCTTTTCCCGCTGGTGGAGGAGTGCGCCAAGCTGCTGGCAGAGGATGCCAAGTTCTTTATCATCAATTCCTATACCACCGGCCTTTCCGCCGTGGTAACGCAAAACATGCTGGAGCAGTGCGTCGCGGAAAAGCGGGGCGGCAGCATCCAGGCCGATAGCCTGGTTCTGCCCGTGCAGGAGCAGCGCATCTATCTGCCCTGCGGGACGACGGCCAGGTGGCGCGCGTGAAAATCGTATATGAGGATAACCACCTTCTGGTGGCGGAAAAGCCGGCGGGCGTTCCGGCGCAGGCGGATGCCTCCGGGGCGGAGGATATGCTCTGCCTGCTCAAGGGCTATCTCAAGGAAAAATACCAAAAGCCCGGAGCGGTCTATCTGGGGCTGGTGCACCGGCTGGATCGCCCGGCATCCGGCCTGATGGTTTTCGCGCGGACGAGCAAAGCCGCAAGCCGGCTTTCCGAGCAAATTCGCCAGGGGCGCATGCAGAAGGGGTATTTTGCCGTAGTGCAGGGCAGCCCGCCTCCAAGCGGGCGGCTGGAGGACTACCTTGCCAAGGATTCGCGCAAAAATCAGTCCCGCATCGCCCAGCCAGAAGAGAGCGGCGCGAAAAAGGCGGCGCTGGAATACGAGGTTTTGCAGCAAAGAGAGGGGCAGGCGCTGGTGCGCATCAATCTGCTCACGGGCCGCCCGCATCAGATTCGGCTGCAGTTTGCCTCCCGGGGATGGCCGCTGGTTGGCGATGCCAAGTACGGCAGCGGCGGGCAGGATTTGGCACTGTATTCCTATTTTCTTGGCTTTGCGCACCCCACAAAACAGCAGGCCATGCGCTTTTTCTCGCTTCCATCGGCGCCGGCTTTTGCGCCTTTTGAGCAGGCCATGCGGCAGGCAATTCATGTGCAAAAGAGGGAGATGGCGGATATCTTGCCGGAAGGCGAATAAAATCGCCATGTTTTTGAAAAAATAGGAAGAGATAGGCAGGAATTTGCAGGGAAGCGGCGAAATATTTAAAAAGGCATAGAATATGCCAAGTAGAATAGGGAGGTAGGAAAGCGATGAAAATTCAAAACATCAGTGAGCCCCAAAAATTCTTTGAGGTTCTGAACAACTGCAAGGGCAGCGTTGAGCTGGTTACTTCCGAAGGCGACAGACTCAATCTGAAGAGCAAGCTGTGCCAGTATATTGCGCTCACGCAGATGTTCAAGGATGCATCCATCGATGAAGTCGAGCTGGTTGTTTCCGAGCCGGAAGATATGAGCATGCTTCTTGACTATCTCATCAAGGGCTAATCTTCCAAAAAAGGCTGCTTTGGCGGCCGCTAAAAAATGCAATCAATTATTTTGAGATATAAAAACACCGATGCGCCGCATGGGTGTTTTTCTTTTTATATAATATCTGGCAAATGCTGGCAGAGCCCGCGCGGGATAAAAATTCCGTGCCTTTGGGCCGGTTTTATTGTATAATGAACGCACGACCTAAGCGAAAGGGCAAGAGCCCTTTCGAGGCCTGGGCGTCATTGACGGCTACCATCGTCGCACGACGCGCGCCGATGACATGGTATAATGAACGCACGACCTAGGCGGAAAGGCAAAGCCCTTCTAAGACCTGGGCATTCGCGGCTGCCATCGCCGCACGACGCACACGAATGATTCGCTGTCATAGAGCCACCGGAGGAGCTTATGGAGATTATTTATTCAAGCCACTATCATGCGCTGCAGGCGCAGCTCTATCGCATGGCAGGCCAGGCACTAAGGCAAAATCGGCCAACGCTGATTCTCGTGCCTGCCCAGGCCAGCTTTCTGGTGGAATCCGGCATTTTGAGAGAGTGCGGCGTCCAGGGGTTTTTGGAGCTGGAAGTGATGAGCTTTGAGAAGCTGACTTCCCGCATGCTGGAGCTGGAGGGCGGCCGCGTCCTGCCCGCGCTGGATGGCGCAGGTGTTGCCATGCTGGCCAAGCGGGCCATGCGGCAGGCACAGGGGCTGCGGGCGCTGAACATAGAGGATGAGCGGCTGCATCAGCGGGTGGGCGAGTTGGTTTCCGCCCTCAAGAGCGAGGAAATTTTCCCGGAACAGCTGCGGGCTCTGGCAGAAGGGCAGCAAACCTCCACGGCGGACAAGCTGCTGGATGTCGCGGATATTTTTGAACAGATGCTGGCGCTTTCGGGCGGCAGCATGATGGATGGAAGAGACCAGGAAAAGCTGGTGCAGGGTAAATTTGCCGGCTCGGCCTATCTGCAAAAACGGGATATCATCATCTTTGGGTTCGATATTCTGCCCGCTCTGCGCATGAAGAGCATCGTGGCCCTGGCCCAAAGCGCGGCCAGCCTGAAATTGCTCATGGAGGCGGCAGACGACGGCGTTCTGCAAAAACAGTGGCAGTGCGTCAAGCGCTTGGAAGCTTTGGCGCGCTCCCAGGGAATTGCCCCGGTTTTGCGAGAGTTTCAAGCCAGCCCTTCCGGGGAAATTGGGTTTTTGCAGAAAAACCTCTATGCCTATCCGTCAGAGCAGTATGAAAAAAAGCCGGAGGCGGTAGAGATTGTCTGCGCAGCAAATAGGCAAAAGGAAGTGGAATATGCCGCGCAGCGCATTTTAGAGCATACCTGCGAGCAGGGCGGGAAAATGCGGGAAATCGCAATTTTGGCGGGCAGCATGGGGGAATATGAGGCAGCCGTGCGGGATGTATTCGCCCGGGCGGGCATCCCTTTCTTTTTAGAGAGCAAACGGGCACTGCTTGAGAGCAGTGCGGCGGAATTTGCCCTCTCTGCGCTGGATATTCTGGCCCGCAGATGGCGGCTGGCGGATGTGCTGCGGCATTTGAAATGCGGTTTTCTCTGCGATGAGCGGGAGGAGACGGCGCTGGTGCGCCATGCCCGGGAATATGGCCTTCGGGGCTATGCCTTTCGGCGCGGCTTCAAAAAAGGCGGCGAGGAGATAGAGGCGCTGCGCCAGCGCGCGTTCGGGCCGCTTTTGGAGCTGGAGCGGCGCGCAGAGCAGGAGAATATTGCGGCGCTGCTGCTGGAATATTTGGAACAGATTGGCCTTGGCCCAAAGCTGGAAGGACAGGCGGAAGAGCTGGAGCAGCTGGGCTTTTTGGCCGAAGGCCGCTATCTGCGGCAGGTTTACGAAGCCATGTGCGCCCTGATTGGCCAGGCACTGGCGCTGGGCGAACAGATGGATGCCGGGGAACTGCGGCAGGTTTTGGAGGCGGGCTTTGAGGCCGCGCAGATTTCCATCATCCCGCCGGCGACGGATGAAGTCAGCCTGGGGGACATCACCCACAGCATTTTCGAGCGCAAAAAGCTGGTGATCGTGCTGGGGGCAAACGAGGGCAGCCTGCCGCTGACGCCGGATGGCGCCGGCCTCATCAACGACTATGAAATTGCCGAGCTGCGCAAAGAACTGCCGGCATTCCCGAATAAAATGGAGTTCGACGACCAAAAGGCCTACCTGCGCCGGGGCTTTGCCGCGGGCGAGCGCCTGGTGCTCTGCTATCACCGGGAGGATGCCCCGCCCTCCTATTTGGTGCACCGCCTGCATCGGCTCTTTCCGGCGCTGGAGGAGGAGCAGGCCGAGAGCCGGCCGCTGCGCTCGGCGCAGGCTTCTTACGATAACCTGGCATCTGAATTGCGCGCCCTGGCGGATGGGCAGCAGCAGGGCAGCGAGCTGCTTTCGGCGTATATCGGGGAGGAAAAGAAAAAACTGGCAGAGCTGCTGCCCAGCGTGCAGTTCGATAACACGCCGGCAAACTTGGGCAGGGCAGTCGCCCGGGGGCTGTATGGCCCGCCGGCGGCCAGCGTCTCCCGGATGGAGCGCTATTTCGAGTGCTCCTACCGGCATTTTATGGAATACGGCATTCGGCCGGAGAAAATCCGCGAATTTGAGGAGGATGCGGGCAGCGCGGGGACGTATGTCCACGATTTGATGGATGGCTTTGCGCAGGAACTGGCCGAGCGCAAGCTCTCCTGGGCGGAGATAGACGACGCCGTTTTGCAGGAAGTGGTAGACAGCGCGGCAGAAAAGCGCATGGAGGAGCACAACCGCGGCATTTTCCGCGAAAAGCGCTTTGCCTTCAGCGAGAAGCGGCTGCGGGAAGAGGCGGCGATGGCGGCCAGGGCTGTGCGCAGCCAGCTGGCAGGGAGCGGCGTGCGCGTGGCGGCCAGCGAAGCGGGCTTTGGCGGGGATATTTTCTCGCTGCCCACGCCGTATGGCCGGCTGACCCTGCGCGGGCGCATCGACCGGGTGGATGAAGCGGTTTCGGATGGCCAGGCGTATGTGCGCGTAGTGGATTACAAAACCGGTGCGAAAAAATTCAGCCTGACGGATGTCTACTACGGCCTGAATTTGCAGCTGCTCGTGTATCTGATGGCGGTGGAAAACTACTACCGCGCCCATGGCAGGGAGGTCTTCCCGGCGGGCGGGTTTTATTTCGAGATTAAGCTGCCCTATATCCTGGAGGATGCCGATGAACAGAGCCGCCTTTCCAAATTCAAGATGAACGGCTTTATTTTGGCGGAGGATTCGGTGGCGCAGTCCTTTTCCGGCCAGGAACAGAGCATGAATCTGAGAATCAAGGCGGATGGCCTGGCAGACGGGGAAAACACCTTCAGCAAAGAGCAGATGCACGCGCTCTTTGACTATACGAAAAACATGATTTTGCAGGCGGCGGCCGAGATGAGCGAAGGAGAGCTTTCGCTCTGCCCGGTGGCAGACGGCGAAAACCTGCCCTGCCGATATTGTGATTATCATGCCGTCTGCGGGTTTGATGAATTATACCGGGGAAACCAGGTGCGGCAAAAGCAGAAGATGGATAAGGCGCGTTTCTTTCGCGAGATAGGAGGGGAAAGTGGCGAAGATGGAGCTGACCAGCCGCCAACGGCAGGCTGTTGAGAGCCGGGGCGGGAATTTGCTCGTCTCTGCGGCGGCGGGCAGCGGAAAAACCAGCGTTTTGGCGCGGCGCATCGTCTCCCTGGTTGAGGAAGGCGCGGATATTCGCCGCATGCTCATCGTAACCTACACCAACCTGGCCGCCACGGAAATGCGGGATCGCATTCGCCGGGAGCTCTCTTCCCGGGCGGAGGAGCTGGGGGAATTCCGCCTGGAGGCGCAGGCGGAGTATGTGCAGGTTGCGGATATTTGCACGATTCATAGCTTTGCGGCGCGGATCATCCGGGAAAACTTTCTGGCGCTGGGCTTGCCCCAGCGGATGCGCGTGGGCGGGCAGGAGGAGTGCGATGTCTTGGCGGAAAAGGCGCTGGAGCAGGTCTTTTCCGAGCTTTATGAGCAGGAAGATGCCCAGTTCCTCTCGCTGCGGGATCGCTATTCCGGGCGGACGGACGATCGCCTAAAGGAAATGCTGCTGCAGGTCTATTCCTTCTGCACCAGCCGCCCCGAACGGCTGGACTGGCTGGAAGCGGTTTCTCAGCGCTTTGATGAGCAGGGGCTGCTGGCGATTTTGCAGGAGAAATGCCAGGTAGGCATGCGCCGTCTTTGCGCACTGCTGCAGCGGGGGCAGGATTTGGAGGCGCACTATGAATTCTGCGAAAAGCAATCGCAAAACAACCAGCGGGAGCTGGAGCAGGCCCAAGCGCTTTTGGCGCTTCTGGAGCGGGATTTCACAGCCTTTGGCGAGCAGATAGCCTCTTTTAAAATTTCCGCGCTGGAGCGGAAGAACCCGGCTGGCGAGGGGAAAGAGCTGCTGCGGGAGCTCAAGCGGGAGGCCAGAGAGGAGCTTGGCGCGCTCAAACGCGCCCTGCCCGCCGAGGCATTGCCGTTGCTGCGGGAGGAAAATGCCTATCAGCGGGAGCTGGCGCAGGCGCTGCACCGGGTGCTGGTGCGCTTCGAGCAGAGCTATGCCGCCCTCAAGCGGGAGGCGCATCTGCTGGACTATGACGATCTCATCGCCTTTGCCTACCGCCTGCTGGAAGAGGACGAAGCCGCCGCGCGCTATGCCGGGCGGTATGACTATATCTTCATGGATGAATACCAGGATACCAACCCCGTCCAGGAAGCGCTGATTTCCCGGATCAGCAAAGAGGATAACCGCTTTATGGTGGGCGACATCAAGCAGAGCATCTATCGCTTCCGCCTGGCAGACCCGATGATTTTTCTGGAAAAGACCCAGCAGTTCGAGGGCAAGGCGGAAAACCAGCAGGTCGTCCGCATGAACGAGAATTTCAGAAGCGCGCCCGGCGTCATCGCGCCCATCAACTATATGATGCGCCGGCTGATGAGCAAACAGCTGGGGGAAATTGAGTATACCGAGCAGGAGCAGCTCATCGCAAAGCGCGAGCAGGGCGGCGGCATGGAGCTGCTGCTGACGGATTTGGGCACCGCCGGGGAAGAGGAAGACATCGGCGCGGCGGAGCGGGAAGCGCATACCATCGCCCAGCGCATTTTACAGCTGCTGGAGGAACGGGATGCGCAGGGCCAGAGGCGTTATGCGCCTTCGGATATCTGCGTGCTGCTGCGCAAAACCAGAATCAGCAGCCAGATTTTCGCAGAAGTTTTTGCGGATTACGGCATCGCCTCCGAGACGCCGGACGGCCGGTTTACCCGGTTTGTGGGCGTGGAAGTGTTCGTCAATCTGCTTAAAGTGGTGGATAGCTTTGGCTCGGATATTGCGCTGCTCTCGGTGATGAAGAGCCATATCGGCGGGTTCGATGAGCGCGAGCTGGCCCTCATCCGCCAGGCAGACCGAGCGCACTGCTTTTATGAAGCGTTTGCGGCGTATGCCGGGTATGCGGATGCGCTGGGCGAAAAGTGCGCCGCTTTTCTGGAGAAAATCCACAGGTGGCGGCTGCTTTCCAGAGGCTTGCCGCTGCCCGCCTTTCTGACACTGCTCAAAAACGAGACGGATTATGCCGCGCATCTGGCGGCGCTGCCCGGCGGCGCAAAGAAAAAAGAGGCGTTCGACCAGTTTTTTGCCCGCTGCCTTTCCTATGCACAGCAGCAGCGGACGCTCTATGGCCTGGTGGTGCAGCTGGAAGAGGTCTATCAGAGCAAAGGGGCGTATTCCGAGTTCCGCCAAGCCGGAGACCGGGGCGGATGCGTGCGCATCATGAGCGTGCATAAGAGCAAGGGGCTGGAATTTCCCGTGGTCATTCTGGCGCGCATGGATAGCAAATTCTCTCGGCAGGATTTCAGCCAGAGCATTCTGCTGCATTCCAGCCTGGGCATCGCCTCGGATCTCATCAGCGCCGAGCGCCGCACCACCCGCCCTTCTCTGACGCGCGCGCTCTTCACCTACGTCATGAGCAAAGAGCTCAAAAGCGAGGAGCTGCGCGTGCTCTATGTCGCGCTGACCCGGGCAAAGGAGCGGCTGATTCTCTCGGGCGTCGTCAAAAAGAGCCAGGAGCTGTTTGCAAAGCTCAGCCAGGATTTCGCGTGGTACGACCTGATGGCGCAAAATAGTCCGCTGGAATGGGCGCTCTCGGCACTGCTGCCGCTGCCCTGCATGGCAGATTGGTATCAGGGGGTGCGCCCGGCCCGGGAGAAGATAGAGATTGCGCATCGCATTTGCGGCGGGGCAGCCGGGCAGGGCAGGCAGGAGGAGCCGTTCGATCTCAAGGCTTGCCTGCTTTCGGCGGGCCAACAGCCCTATCGCCCGTTTTTGCGCTATGAAGCCGAGCGCATTCCGGTCAAAATCGGCGTGAGCACGCTGCGCGCCATGGACGATGCCGAGGGCGAGGTGCGCCCGGCCTATCATGCGGCGGACAGCGGCGCGGATGGCGGCGCAGAGCTGGGGACGCTGGCGCATCTGTTTTTGCAGCATGTGGATTTCGCCTGCAAAAGCCAGCAAGGGCTGGAAGAGGAGGCGCAGCGCATGGTGCGCCAGCTCATCTTAACCGAGCAGGAGGCCGCCCGTCTGCGCGGCTTTTTCCCGCAGATTTTGAGCTTTCTGACCAGCGAACTCGCCTATCGCGCCCGGGCCTCCAAGAATGTCCTGCGGGAAATCCCCTTCAGCCTTGCGGTAACGGCAGAGGAGGTGGGCATCGCGGACAGCCAGGAGAAAATTATGGTGCAGGGCATCATTGACCTGGTCTTTGAAGAGCAGGGCAAGTGGATTTTGGTGGACTATAAATCCAACATGGCCGAGGAAAGCCGGCTCATCGCCCTGGCCAGCGCCTATCAGACGCAGATCAGCCTCTACCGCAAGGCGCTCACGCGCATCACGGGCAAGCCCGTGGCCGAGAGCTATCTGTATCTGCTGCGGGCGCATACCGCGCTGCAAATGTATTAGGAGGGTTTTATGAAAATCAGGTATCTCGATCACAGTGGGTTTGCGCTGGAGCAGGGCGGCGTGCTTCTGGTATTCGATTGCTGGAAGTTCCCGGAGCACGGCCAAGGCACGCCGGAGGAGGGCTTTCTCTCCCGGCAGGAGGTGCAAAAATACAAGAAGGCGTATGTCTTCGTCAGCCATAGCCATGCGGATCATTTCAATCCCAAGATTTTCGATTGGGTAGGCCCAAATGTAACCTATTTGCTGGATTGCGAAATTGCCGTGCCCCGGGGCATTTTGGCACAAAAACTCGCCTGCGGCCAGGAATTTGCGGATGAAACGCTGCGCGTCGTCGCCCATCCCTCCACAGATATTGGCATCTCTTTTCAGGTTGAGGCGTTTGGAAAGACGATTTTCCATGCCGGGGATCTGAACTGCTGGCACTGGGCAGGGGAAAACACCCCGGCGGAGGAAGCGGAGGCCAGGCAGGCGTTCAGCCAGGCGCTGGAGGAGATTGCCCCCCAGATGCCCCGGGCAGATATCGCCTTTTTCCCGGTCGACCCCCGGCTGGGTACGCTGCTGGACGACGGCGCTCTGGAATTTCTGCATCGAATCCCTTCGGGGCTGTTTATCCCGATGCACTTTGGGCAGGAATTTGATGCGCCGCGGCGGTTCGCGCAGAAAATGCAGGGCACGGTGCAGGTCTGGGCGCCGCGATTTGCTGGGGATGTTTTGGAAATTTCATGCTGAGTTTTTGCTTTGTTCATATCTTTGGGATAAGATAAAATAGTAGGCTTGCTTGTGGTGCAATTTTTAGAGCGGCCAGAGGAGGAAAAGAGGAATGGATGCGATTCGTCGGTTTATGCAGGGGCGCTACGGCAGCGATGCGCTGACGCTTTTTTTGATGTGCCTGGGCATTGGGCTCAATATCGTCTCGATGTTTGTGCCGTTTTTTTCGCTGTTCGCGCTGGCCATTTTTGTTTTTGCCATCTGGCGGATGCTCTCCCGCAATATCTATGCCAGGCAGAAGGAGAACGCGGCCTATCTGCGCGGCTGGTATCGCGTGAAAACCTTCTTTTTGCATCTGGGGCCG
>JAHZHM010000229.1:0-1923 GCA_019420265.1 Clostridiales bacterium | reverse complement strand
TGCCAAAACGCATAAGCACTATAAATGCCCCGAGTGCCGGCAGGAGGTGCGCGTGCCCAAAGGAAAGGGCAAGATTTTAATCACCTGCCCCAAGTGCGGGAAAAAATTTGAGAAAAAAACCTGACGGAATTGATTTTTCCCTCAAATTGGATATAATAAAGGTATCAAGCAAAAGGAGAGAAGCTCATGATTACAAAAGAAATGACCATCCGGCAAGTGCTGGAAAAAGATATCAACAGCGCGGAGATTTTCCTGGAATCCGGCATGCACTGCGTCGGCTGCCCTTCCGCATCCGGCGAGACCATCGAGCAGGCTTGCATGGTGCATGGCCTGGATGCCGATATTCTTGTCGCAAAGCTCAACGAGTTCTTTGGCGAATAAGAGAAGATGCAAAAAAGCCGCGGAATGCCGCGGCTTTTTGATTGCGGCCAAAATGGGCCGTTGCCTGCAAGCGATAGGCGCGAAAAAGGACTGAATATTTTCTATATATAATGTAGGAAAATAAAAAAACGCACCGCAGTTTTCATAGTCCGCGGTGCGCCTGCTTATCTAGTTTTATTTGACGGCCTTGGCCATTGCCTGAGTTTTAAGAGATTCGATATTGTGCCGCATGGCCGGGATGAGGGCAATGGCAATGCAGATGATGGCCTCGGGCAGCATATAGCTGGCGTTGTATCCCAGGGAGTAAATCCAGGCGGATTGCCCTGCCGGGGCATATTCCCCAAAGAAGATGGCGCCCGAGAGGAAGGAGCAGAAGAACCGCGCCAGGCAGGCCAGGCCCATGCCGGGATAGAGGCTCTTGCGGAAAGCGCCTGCGATGGCCAGCACGCCAAAGCCCAGCAGATAATCCAGCACAAACTGCATCCAGTTCAGAAAGACGGGCTCCTGGATAAATTGCAAAACGCCAAACGCGATGGCGGCCAAAAGCCCCTTGCGCATCCCGTAAATATAAGAAAAAACCAGGATGGGCAGCATGCTCGCCGCGGTAACCGAGCCGCCGTTGGGCATCTTCCATAGCCGGATATACGAGAGCACGAAGGCCAGCGCAATGCAAAGCGCCGCAACGGCGATTTCCCGAATCGTCCAGGCAGAGCGGGAAAGCTCGGCATCTTTCTTCCTATTATAGTAAAATAGAATGCCAATTCCCACAGCCATCACAGCCAGGCTGCCCAGCACCCACCAGATGTTTTCCCCGATTTTCTCGAAAAAGACCTGGAAGGTAACTTCCTCCTCTACGCCGCCAAAGCCACCGCTGATAAAAAATGCGATGAGCCCAGCCGCGACCAGGATAAGCGCGATGCCCGCGAGCAGCAGCCATGTGCGCAGCTCGCCAGAGTTTCTCTTTTGTTCTTCCATTGTTTCCTCCTTTGCCGGAGGAGCGCTCCTGAAAATCCCGAAAAAAATCCCGCAGCATGGCTGCGGGGCACAAAAATCCATTTTTTCGGTTCCGCTTCCCTACGAATGCATTATCAATATCAGGTTCGAAGGGTACATTCTCAGCCCGAAGGCGCCCCCAGCGGTAACATTATTTGGTTCTGCAGATATTATGGCACGCGGCAGCGCGTTTGTCAAATTCCAAAACCTTTTGCGGGAAAATAGCCGGCTATGACGAATCTATATAGGGTTTGAGTATGCAAAACCGGTGTTATTTTACCTATAACAGGGCTTTTTTCGAAAAAGTGATTATTTTTCAGAAAAAATGTAAAAAAGTAGTTGACAAGGGATAGGGTGTTTGGTAATATAGAGAAGCGCTCTTCGGAGCGGACCTTGAAAAAACAATATAGCGTAAAAAAGAAAGACAAAAACGAGCTTGGACTACTCTTGAAAAGGAAAAAGCAGGGAAGCGAAAGCAGACCTGTTAAGATTTTAATTGAGAGTTTGATCCTGGCTCAGGACGAACGCTGGCGGCGTGCTTAACACATG
>JAHZHM010000228.1:1975-7350 GCA_019420265.1 Clostridiales bacterium | reverse complement strand
TGCACCCGCCCTGCGCGAGGCGATCGTGGCCGACCTTGGCACCCGTTTTGGCATGCAGTATCGCCCGGAAGATATTTTCATCGCCAGCGGTGCCGCCGGGGCAATGGCACATGCCTTGCGCGCCGTCGTGAGCCCCGGCGAGGAGGTCATCACCTTTGCACCGTTCTTCCCGGAGTATGCTCCGTATGTCGATGGCGCAGGCGGCATCTTGAAGGTTGTCCCGGCCAATATCGATACATTCCAGATCAACTTTCAGGCTTTTGAGGAGCTAATCTGCGAAAAAACGGCAGCCGTCATCATCGATTCTCCCAACAACCCGACGGGCGTCGTCTATACAGAGCAGACGCTGCGCCGCCTGGCAGAGATTTTGGAGGCAAAGCAAGCCGAGTTTGGCCACCCGATCTATCTGCTTTCGGATGAGCCCTACCGCGAGATTGTCTTTTCCGGATTTACGGTTCCCTGTGTTCCGAAATATTACGAAAACACGCTGATCTGCTATTCCTTTAGCAAGTCCCTCTCTATTCCGGGGCAACGCCTGGGCTACATCGCCGTGGCAGAAAACTGCGCAAACCACGAGCATCTGCTGCCCATGTTTTCGCAGATTTCCCGCTTTATTGGGCACGACAGCACCTCTGTGCTCATCCAGCTGGCAGCCGCCAAAACCATCGGGCAAACGGCAGATCTCTCGGTTTACGAGCGCAATAAGAATCTGCTCTATCCCGCCCTCACTGGGATGGGGTATGAGTGCGTCGAGCCGGGGGGCACGTTCTATCTCTTTCCGCGCAGCCCAGAGGCTGACGCCAATGCGTTTTGCGCCAAAGCGCAAGAGGAAAACCTCTTCCTCGTCCCGGGCGATACCTTTGGCTGCAAGGGGCATTTCCGCCTTTCCTACTGTGTCCCAACGGAAAAGGTGGAGCGCTCGCTGGATGCTTTCTATCGGCTCATCCGGCATTACCATGCTGAAAATGGCTCTTCTTAGCTATTTTCGTCTTTCCTATTTTCTCCGGCCGCCGCATTTTTGCAGCGGCCATTTTTATAGCATATTTAAATTATAATTTTAATATTTTTAGCGCTAATTTGTGTTAAGAAACATGGCGGCATCCCGCGCATGTATGCACAGTTTTTCTGCCAGAATGCTTGACTTAAAGCGTACTTTATGGTTTAAACTATATTTAAATACTTCATAGCATCAGGAGGAAACAATGGAAAAATCAAAAGTTTACTTCACAGATATGCACACGCATAATAGCATCAGTCTGCCGGATAAACTAAAGAAGCTCATCAAAAAAGCCGGCATTGGCACCATCGATATGGAAGATAAATTTGTCGCCATCAAAATTCACTTTGGCGAGCCGGGCAACCTGGCGTTTTTGCGCCCTAATTTTGCAAAGGCCGTCGTGGATGTCGTCAAAGAGCAGAAGGGTCTGCCTTTCCTGACAGACTGCAACACGCTCTATGTCGGCCGCCGCAAGCACGCCCTGGAGCATATCGACGCTGCTTATGAAAACGGCTTTTCTCCCTTCTCCACTGGCTGCAATGTCATCATCGCAGATGGCCTGAAGGGCACGGATGAGGTGGATGTCCCGGTTGTGGGCGGCGAGCTGGTCAAGGAGGCGAAAATTGGCCGCGCTATTATGGATGCGGATGTTTTCCTTTCGCTCTCGCATTTTAAAGGGCACGAATGCACAGGGTTTGGCGGCGCCATCAAGAATATCGGCATGGGCTGCGGCTCCAGAGCCGGCAAGATGGAGCAGCACAACAGCGGCAAACCCGAAGTGGATCAGGAGCTTTGCCGTGGCTGCGGCGCCTGCGCCAAGCAGTGCGCACACAGCGCCATCTCCTTCGACGACAAGCGCAAGGCCAGCATCGACCACAATAAATGCGTCGGCTGCGGGCGCTGCATCGGGCATTGCAACTTCAACGCCATTTCCAACAGCACGGATAGTTCCTGCAAGGAGCTGAATATGAAGATGGCGGAATACACCAAAGCCGTTGTAGATGGCCGCCCCTGCTTCCATATCAACATCGTTATGGATGTCTCGCCATACTGCGATTGCCACGCCGAGAACGATATGCCCATCATTCCCAACGTCGGCATGTTCGCCTCCTTTGACCCGGTGGCGCTGGATAAAGCCTGCGCAGATGCCTGCAACGCGCAGATTCCGATTCCCGGCAGCAAGCTGGATGAGGGCCTGAAGGATCACCACTGCGAAGGCAAAGACCATTTCTATCATGTCAGCCCCAATGTCGAGTGGCAATCCTGCCTGGAGCACGCAGAAAAACTGGGCATCGGCACGCAGGAATATGAGCTCATCACGGTAAAATAGCAAGATACGCAAAACAGAGCGGAATTTTCCGCTCTGTTTTTTATTTTTATCATCAGCCCACGCCCATAGAGGCTCAGGGGGCTCTCTTTTGCGTCTATTACCACGAGAAGATGTTCCCTGCCTCTAAGGCGGCGAGGGGGTATCCAAATCTTTCAGTGGGAATTTTCCAATCTCCCACGAAAACCCTAGAGAGCCGGTGCCCCTGCCGTGGATGAATGCCGAGGCTGCACCCCTTATTGATCACATGCTTTATTGTTTTGCCGTCGCGCCCTTTTGCCGAAACTTTTTCAAAAGCCTTTTCTTATACCATTTTCTCACGCGCAGAGCCGCACGATAGCATGCCCAGGCTGGCCGATTGATCGGGCGCTCATATTCTCCCAGCAGTTCTTGTATATACCCTACCCCCCCCCGGTGTCCGAATCCCTTCTTAAAGCGGTATAGGCCATAAAGTGGATTGTCCTCGGAAAGGTCGCCGGAAATTCCCCGCATATCATAAATGTCGCACCCCTTTTCCCTGGCCCAGAGCATCATCTGGTATTGCATCAGGTAATTGGGCATGGCTTCGCGGTGCGCATTGCTGGAGGCGCCGTATAAATACCAGGCGTGTTTGCCAAACCAGATGGCAATCGCCCCGGCAATGGGCTCTCCCTCATATTCAGCCAAAAAAAGCTGGGCATATTCGCCCATTTGATCTAGCAAATTCTCATAGTATTGCATCTGCCGCACAACGAATCCATCCCGCCTGCCCGTCTCGACCAGCAGCGGATAGAATTCCGAAATGCGCTCACTCCCGCCACGCCAAATTTGGACCCCTTTTCGCCCTGCCACCCGAACATTATAGCGCGTCTTTGGGGCAAAGTTCTGCAAAATCTGCTCCGCATCTCTATGCGCGATTTGGATCTGATAGACAAATTTCGGCTGTGTGTTTCCCATAGCGCCGGCTGGGATTTGTGTGAATCCCAATGCCTGCAAGCAGGCGGCATACTCTTGCTGCTCCGCCGGGATATGCGGATCTAGTTTCAGGCAGCAAGCATGGCGCTTTTTGGCATAGCGCAGCACATCCTCCATCAGCCCTTCCAGATGCTCCAAATCGCAGACAGGGCCCCTCGGCGCATAGAGCAGGCAAAAAGGCCCAACCTTTCTGCGGAGCAAGAGCACTCCGGCGCAGATCTCGCCAGCCTCCCTCTGCACAAGTATCTCGCTCTCCCAGCCGGATTTTACCCGCCCCCAGTTTGGAATTTGCATGAAATGCGCACCCATCTTTTCGCAAAACGCGAGATACTCGGGGTATTGTGCGCTCTGTAAGATCTCCATTATGCTTCTCTCCAAAGCCGCGGCATTTGCTCCGGGCAAAAGACTGGGTTACAGGCTGCGTAGGCGAATTCACCAGCGCGGCAGGAGGTTTCCGAGAGATCTATGGCGAGATGATTGAGCCCCACCATCCCAAGCACGGGAACTTTCTGCCCCCGAATATTGACATAGTGGCGCTTCTTTCTCAAAAGTGCCCGAGCCGCCCGAGCCAGATAGCGCACTGTGCCGACGCCCGCTTCCTGGCGGCCAACAAAGAAACCGGCCTGTGCGCCCGCCTGCACAATCCCAACTTTGCGCGGTTTTTTCAGCCTGGCGTGTTTTCCATATCCCACATTCCACCCTGCAGGCAGCTCTTTCACTTCCACAATCTGCGCCCCTATTTTGCCCACTTTGCAAAGCCCCAGCTTCTTCGCATCCGGCGTTCTGCCCAGCAGGCCCGAGCCAATGCGCACCAGATCCATCTGCATTTGCGGGAAGCGGAGTGCGCCTGCCGTGGCGCAGCAATGCAGCATGGGCGGCTGTACGCCCAAGCCCCGCAGCTGCTCCACCTGCTCCAAAAACCGAGCATACTGCTTTTTGGTGAAGGCCGCATCGCGATAGGGCTCTGCGAAATGCGTATAAATTCCTTTCAGGCGAAAATAGAGCGCGGCATCGGCCGCCTGCTCCATCTGCCCAGGCAAAAAGCCATATCTCCCAAGCCCGGTATCCAGGGCGATCTGGACGGCCGGCGTCTGCCCCGCCAAATATCCTGCGCGCTTGGCGCATCCCGCCGCTATCGCGCTATCGACGCTCAAGATGACGTCTGCCCGAATCAGGCGCACCAGCTGCGGAATATCCAAAACAGGGGCCAGCAGATAAATCTCGCCCGAAATGCCCGCCGCCCGCAGCTCCATGGCCTCCCTCGCATCCTTGACGCCAAACTTCTCGATCCCCTGCCGCTGCAAAAATAGCGCATATTCCTTTAGCCCCAGCCCATAGCCATTGTTTTTGACCACCGCCATGATCGGCGCATGAATCTGCTCTTTTAGTATTTTCAGGTTGTCCGCAATCTGCTGTGCCTCAACGAGAACAACTCCCTCCTGGGCGACGGCTGCGGTTTGCCTTTTCTTTTCTGCCTGCATGTTTTCTTCCTCCTGCCAAGCTTGCTGATTCTTAGCTTAGCAGGGGTTTGCGGCAAAATTTTCATGGATTTGCTACAGAGTTTTCATGAAGTTGCGGCAAAGATGTAACATGCCGTCTTGCCGCAAAAAAAGAGCAGGCCATTGCCCGCTCTTTTGCTTTTTTATCTATTCCAGAATATCCATCAGCTTCTGGTAAAGCACCTCCGCCAGCTTCGCATGGTTTTCGGCATCCAGATGCACGCCATCTGCCAGCCCTGGCTGTGCGTATGCCGCCGCATCCAGAAAATGGCATCCGAGCTCCCGGGCGCGGTCTGCAAAGTGGCCGGAAAAATCTATAGAGCGCTCTGCCGATGCCTGGCTGAAATTCTGATCGTCGTTTTCTGCTAAAATGCCTCCGTTGATCTCGATGGGCGAGACGATGAGCAGCTCCGGCTTTGGATAGGGCGCATAATCCCTGCGCAGCACCATCTCCCCCAGCCGTTTGACGCTCTGGGAGATCTGATAGGCGTTGCAGCCAAAGCGATCTTTTGCATCGTTGGTCCCCAGCATGATCACAACTGCCTGCAGAGGATTTGCCGTCTCCAAACAGGGCTCCAAATAGGCCATGCCGCTTTTG
>JAHZHM010000228.1:1280-1965 GCA_019420265.1 Clostridiales bacterium | reverse complement strand
CCCCTCGACAGGATCGGCAAAGACCGTCGTCCGGCCGTTCTGCCCCTCTTCCAGAACCGCATATTCCGGCCCAAGCAGGCTTTGCAGCAGCCCCGTCCACCGCGTATCCTCGTCAAAGCGCAGGCCTGTCTGGCCATCGTATCCCCAGGTGTTGGAATCTCCGAAGCATAGAACTCTCTTTTTCATTTTGCCTCCTCCTACATAAATAAACAGAGCACAATGGGGATGAAAATTGCCGGCACGAAATTCATCACTTTAAACTTGCTGATGCCCAGCATATTCAGCCCAAGACCAATGATGATGACCGAGCCGACGCACGTCATCTCTGCGATTGCCGCATCCGATAGCAACGGCGCAACCCACGCCGCGAGCAGGGCGATGCTCCCCTGATAGACCAGAACAAAGGCCGCGGAAAACAGCACGCCCACGCCCAGCGAGGAAGCGAAGATGATTGCCGCGACAAAATCCAGCAGAGATTTTGTATAGAGCATCTGATGATCGCCGAGAAGCCCGCTTTGCAGCGCCCCGACAATCGTCATCGCGCCCACGCAGAACAATAGGCTCGCCGTAACAAACCCTTCTGCGATGGAATGCTCGCCCTCTTTTTTCTGAAATTTGCTCTCCAGCCATTCTCCTAGGTGGTTGATGCGTTTATCCAGATCCAGTGCCTCGCCCAGCAGCACTC
>JAHZHM010000228.1:0-1215 GCA_019420265.1 Clostridiales bacterium | reverse complement strand
ATGAGAATCAGCGTATTCTCGCCTTTGAGCGAGCCCGAAATTCCGATATACAGTGTGCAAAGCCCAAGCGCTTTAAAGACGGCATCTGAAAGGCGTTCGGGCAATCCTTTTTTGGCTATCAGACCGATCAGCCCGCCCAGGATCACCGCAACTGTATTGACAATCGTCCCCAGCATATTTCTACCTCCTGCGATACCGCTATTTTACCACACCTTCTCCCTCTTCGCATAGCAAAAAATCACATGCCGCAAATTGACACCGCTCTCCAAAAGCGATATGATAGTTTTATCCAAGGCACATCAGAATATGGAAAAGGAGCATCTCACAATGGGGAAATTAGAGGGGAAAGTTGCAATTATCACAGGCGCCGGCCGTGGGCTGGGCAAGCAGGTTGCCGTTCGCTTCGCCGAGGAGGGCGCGAAAATTTCCATTTGCGCGCGCAGCCTGGATCGCCTGGCAGATACGCAAGAGAAGTGCCGGCAGGTAGGCGCGGAAGTGTTCTGCTATGTCTGCGATGTGACGAAAGTTTCGGATATGGAGGCGTATGTCGCCGCGACGGCCGCTCATTTTGGCGGCATCGATATTCTCTATAACAACGCCATGGCCACAACCTGCGGCCGCAAGCCCTTTGAATCGCATACCCAGGAGGATTTCGATGCCTTCTATCAAAGCGGGCTGATGGGCAGTTTTCACATGATGCGGCTCTGCTTCCCGTGGCTGAAAAAAAGCGGGCATGGCAAGGTGATCTGCATTGGCTCCGGCGCGGGTGTGGAAGGGCAGGATGGCCTGGCGGCATACGGCGCAATTAAGGAGGCGACGCGCGCCATGGCCAGAACGGCCGCCAGAGAATGGGGCAAATACAACATCAACGTCAACACCATCAACCCCGGCGCCATCACGGATTTCTACTACGAAGAGCTGGCGCAGATGCCGGAAGAAGAGCGCGATCCCGTAAAACTTGGTTTTAATCCCACAATCATCGGGCGCTTTGGCGATGCGTATGAAGATATCGCCCCGGTTGCCGTCTTTCTCGCCAGCGAAGACTCCCGGCATATCACCGGGCAGACCATCATGGCCGAGGGCGGCGTTACTATGATCCCATAGGCCGCTCAGAGAGCTCATTTTGCAGAAAGGCGCTTTCTTTGCTAAAATAGAAAGCGCCTTCTTGCTGCCATCCGGCAGCGCAAAGAACGGTTCCAACGACGAATCAGGAGG
>JAHZHM010000227.1 GCA_019420265.1 Clostridiales bacterium | reverse complement strand
AACACCATAGAGCAGCGCCGTCTTTCTGCGCAGAATGACCGCGCCAATGATGACGGGTAAAAACACCGGCGCAACCCGCAGGTCAATTCGCTTACAGATGAGTGCGACGACGATGCCCAGCGCTGAGAGCAAGATCATGCAAAGCGCGCTCTTTGCATCCCGCACGACACTATGCCGCTGATAGATGCAGTAGAGCAGTGCAATTCCAAACACCGCGGCCATGAGCAGCGCAGAGAAAATCCAACGCGATATGCCCGAGCGTTCGTCCGTCATCAGGCCCATCTGCTTGATGAGCCGCAGCTGCGCTTCCGAGATAATCTCGCCCTTTTGCACAATGTTCTGCCCTTTTTGATATTGCACTGGCTTGACTGCTTCTGCCGCCGCCAGACGCGCACTTTCCGTTGCTTCGATGTTATACGTTAAGTTGGAATTGATATTGGCCGTTGCAACGGCATGCGCCAGCAAAGCCTGTTCAGAGGTAAATGCGCCGCCGGAGATCAGCTCTGAGCGCACGGATTCGATCATATCCGCCAGATCATCTGCCGTAACACCATCTTTCATCTTGATGCGCACTTTTTCCACCATAGCGTCCCGGAGTGTTTCCAGCTGTTTGGGCTCCATCGAAGCGATAGTATAGATATTTTGATCCGTCAGATAGTCCGGCCTTGTGGCGCGAATTTCCTCCATGGAAGGCGCGAGCAGCGCTTCCCAATCCGTCTCCGCAACGCTCTTAATCTGCTCTGGCGGCTGCGCTAAGTAAATCTGCCGAACCTTTTGGCGTATCTGCTCGATCTGAGAGAAAGCGTTATAAATGTTCTCCTCATTTTGGTTGAGGATGGTATCATCCAGCTGATAGACGGGCAAAACCTTCTGCTTTGCTTCTTCTCTTAGAATTTCCGTAGAATACTCGTCCACCAAATCCTTGTTGGCCGTGATCGTCTCTTCGCAAATGCCGCCCACCGTGTAGGTGTACTTCTCGGTTTGCGCGCTCAGCACGCCGGCGACAACGCAAAAAACGTAAAGCAGGATATAAAGCGCCAGCGATGCTGTTCTCCCCTGCTTTTTGACTTGTCCAAGAAATAATTTTTGCCGCCGCCTGTTTTCTCGTTTTCTCTCTGCCATGGCTTAACCTCGCCGATTCATTTCGCGTTCTTCCTCTTTTTCAAACGCTCTTACAATATCCTTCACCAGCTTATGGCGCACAACATCCCGGTTGGTCAGGTATGTGACGGAAACACCGTCGATCCCTTTTAAAATCTCCGCCGTTTTCCGCAGGCCAGATTGCTGATCCCTTGGCAGGTCTATCTGGGTCACATCCCCCGTGACGACCACCTTGGAGTTTTCGCCAAACCGCGTTAAAAACATCTTCATTTGGGCCATGCTCGCATTTTGCGCCTCATCTAAAATGATAAAAGCATCCGAGAGCGTCCGCCCGCGCATATATGCCAGCGGCGCGACTTCCACAACGCCCGTCTCCACCAGCTTCTGATATGCTTCCGCTCCCATAAATTCATAGAGCGCATCATAGAGCGGCCGAAGATAGGGATCGACTTTGCTCTGCAAATCTCCGGGAAGAAAACCCAGCTTCTCCCCCGCCTCAACGGCTGGGCGCGTCAGAATAATGCGGGAAATTTCCTTGTTTTTCAGCGCTACCACAGCTTTCGCCATGGCAAGATACGTCTTGCCTGTCCCAGCCGGGCCGATGGCGAAATTCACCGTGTTGTGATCGATCGCCTCCATATAGCGCTTTTGCCCCAGCGTGCGGCATTTGATGGGCCTGCCCCGGTTTGTTACCGCGACAACCCCCTGCATGGCCTCCAGGCCGCTTTGCATCTCGCCGTCTCCTGCAAGATCCAGAAAATAGCTGATCTTATTTTCATCGATGTATTCCTGCTGGCGGAACTGCTCGCAAAGCTTTAAAATTACCTGCTTTGCCATCTCTGCCTGCTGCATATTTCCCGAAATGACCGCCCGGCCTTCCCTGGAGGCGATCTCGGTATTCGTCCCTTTTTCGATGAGATGAATATTTTCGTCTAAAATTCCGAAAATTTCCTTCATCTCCTCCATCGATTCAAATTCAACTGTTAATTCCACCCTCGTTTGATTTTCCAATCAAATAGCTCCTCCGAAATTATTCTTGTGTATTCGCACCAGGAATCTGCGGCGCATCGTTGACGACGCCCGTCATCCCAATGGCCTCGCGCACGCTCACGGTCAGCGTAATGCTCAGCT
>JAHZHM010000226.1 GCA_019420265.1 Clostridiales bacterium | reverse complement strand
GGAAAAGATGCGCCTCTATGCAGAATTGGATGCGCGGTCGCTTTCCCAGTATGTCAACTTGGTGCTCAAAAGGCATTTAGCTGAAATAGAAGAACAGGAAAGCATCCATAAAAAAGAGCCTTGCGGCTCTTTTTTTATTTCTGGCTTCTGCGGCAGAATCTCTGCCATTGCACTATCTTATGATAATAAGTGAGGGGGTATGGGGGCTTTGCCCCCATGTTTAAGAAAGGCTCTTGACCTTAGCTCCCACCCTTGCTCTTTTTATGCTCCCTTGGGCGGCTTTTGAAACGCGATGCGCTCGCTCCCGTCTGCAATATGGATCACGCCGCAATAGATAAACCCGTTGCGCTCTAAGCAGCGCCGCATGGGCTGATTGTCCCGGTGGGTATCGATGCGCAGATTGCCGCACTGCTCATAGCACCACGCCAGGCAGAAGGAAGCCGCGCCCCGCACACCCTGCCGCGCCGTGATGCGGTGGACGACGCCGTAAGGCCCGCCGCAAAGCCACGCGCCTTGCTCTATCTGGCGGTAGGTCGGGTCCTCCTCCACGGCGAAATAAAAGGTCGCCGCGATTTGGCCGCCCTCCATGCAGACGTAGCTTTTGCCCGCGGCAATATCCGCCTCTATCATCTCCCGGGGCGGGTGGGAATTGCCCCACTGGCTGGGGTTGCCGTTTTTCCGCATGAACGCCCGCGCCTCTTCATACAGCGCCATAATCTGCTCCAAATCCCGCCTCTCGCTTTTTCTAATTACCATTTCCCGCTCCTCTTCTCAAATAGTATCTTCATTATATCGGCCAGGGGCGCTTTTGCAAAGGCCATACCCGAATGGCAGAGCGGCAAAACCTGCCAGTCCCGCTCCCGCCACTGACAATCATTCTGTCAGAAAGCACATGCTCGCACATTTTCTGCTCGCCGCGCCTGCCTTCTAGGCATGCCCTGCCCACCGCACGCACTTTCCCCCGCACTCCTGCGGAGGGCATACCCGGATGATAAAACCGTGAAGCCTGCCAGTCCCGCCCGCGCCGCTGCACCCGAATGAGAGAACAGTAGAGGCTGTCAACCCTGCCCGCGCCGCTGCCAGCCAGCTAGCCAGAAAACAAATGCTCGCACATTTTTTGCCCACCGCGCCTGCCTTCTAGCCATGCCCTGCCCACCGCACACACTTTCTCCCCGCGCTGCCCTTTTTACAAAGTATCGGGGTATGGGGGCTATGCCCCCATGTTCACCCATGGCCCTTGACCTTTTGCCCCTCCTTTTCCTTCCTCCCCCTTGAACAAAGCGGGGCAGATGGTGTAAACTGAGCATATCAAAGTAAAAATATAATCACGCAAAACGCCAACATAATAATATATGCGCGAAGTATTTGCAGCGGCGCGCTCTTTGGCGTAAAATAGATTCAATAGGCGGTTTTCCGCTTTTTATGGAGGCAACGAAAATGGGAAAAGTAAATGTAATCATCGTGGATGCGACGGGCAATAAGGAGCAGAAAGTCGGCCTGCCCGACGATATCAAAACGGGCATCATCATGGTCAAGCTGGTGGAAAAAATCAAGCTGCCCTCTGTGGGGCCGGATGGCAACCCCATCAGCTATAAATTCATCCATAAAGTCTCGGGCAGACAGCTGCTGGAAATGCAGACTCTGGCCGAAGCAGGCGTGCGGGATGGGGATGTGCTCCGCCTCCAGCCGGAAATTACGGCGGGCTGAGCCATGGAGGAAAATAGAAGTATCGAGCTAACCTCCGCAGATTTCGAGGAGGATCGCTATAGCCGCCTGCGGCTGATTCCCTGGTGGGACCAGGAGAAGCTGAAAAACGCCTGCATCCTGGTGGTGGGCGCCGGGGCGATTGGCAACGAGCTCATCAAAAACCTGGCGCTGCTGGGCATCGGAAAAATCCTCATCGTGGATATGGACAAAATCGAGCAGACCAACCTGACCCGCTCCGTGCTCTTCCGGGCCGGGGATGTGGGCCGCTATAAGGCGGAGGTCGCGGCCGAGCGCGCCATGGAGCTCAACCCGGATGTCCGCGCAAAAGCTTTTACGAGCAATATCATCGACGATATCGGCCTTGGGGTATTTGAGCGGGTGGATGTGGTGCTGGGCGGGCTGGATAACCGCGAAGCCCGGCTGGCCATCAACCAGAGCTGCTATAAGCTGGGCAAAACCTTCATCGATGGCGCCATCGAGGCGCTGGGCGGCTTTGCCCGGGTGTTCGCGCCCCCCGGCCCCTGCTATGAATGCACGATGACCGAGGCAGATTGGCGCATGATCAATCAGCGCAAGAGCTGCGCGCTTTTGACGCACGAGCAGATGGCCGAGGGCAAAATCCCCACGACGCCCACCTCCTCTTCCATCATCGCGGGGGTGCAGGTGCAGGAAATGCTCAAAATTCTGCATAGCGACCGCGGCCTGCCCACGCTGGCCGGCAAGGGCTATGTGTTCAACGGGCTGACGCACGATTCCTTCATCGTGGAATACCAAAAAAAGCCGGATTGCATGAGCCACGATGCCTATGGCCCGGCGCAGCGCATGCCCTGGAGCGCCGAGAAAACCACGCTGGCCCAGGTTCTGGCGCAAGCGCAGGCCGATTTGGGCGAAAACGCCGTGGTGGATTTCGATCGGGATATCGCGTCCGTCGCGTCCTGCGCCTGCGGGAACAAAAAGCCGCTGTTTGCCCCGGTGCATAAACTGAGGGGGGCGGATTTGCTCTGCCCGGATTGCGGCAAATCCATGCAGTTCGAGACCTTCCATACGCTGACGGGCAGCGAGGATTTTCTGGAGAAAACGCTGGGCGAAATCGGCATCCCGCCGCTGCATATCTTCTGCGGCCGCCGGGGGATGGAGGAGCGCTACTACGAATGCAGCGGGGATGAGGCGGCAGTGTTTGCCGGCCTCGAATAGGAGGAGAGAATATGAATGCAAGAATGCGGCGCATCGCTTCGGACTGGGAGCAGCTGCAAAAGGATTTTGGGAACCATCCATATATCAAGGTAACGCCCATGGGCCCCGAGCCCCCCGAGCGCTACCACATAACGTATTTCGTCAACGGCATCTATCTGCTGCCAGATGGCAGCATCCAGACTCTCGGGCGGCACGACGTGGAGATCACGCTGCACGCGGATTACCCGCGCTATAAGCCCCTGTGCAAAATTCTGACGCCCATCTGGCACCCCAATTTCCGGGATGGGCAAATCTGCATCGGGGATATCTGGGGCGCGGGGGAATCGCTCTCGGATATCATCATCAATATCGGGGATATGATCCAGTATAAGAGCTGGAATTCCTATAGCCCGCTCTCGGCAGACGCGGCGAAATGGGCCATCGAGCATAAGCATATGTTCCCGGTGGGCAACCTCAATCTCTATCAGGGCGAGGAGGCCTCGGCAGGGGATGTGCAGATCGATCTGTTCGATGAGCAGGGCGAGAAGATAGAGGAGGAAATCCCCCAGATGGAAATCTCCCCCGAGCCGGAAAACGATTTCGAGATCACCGCCGAAGAGCTGGCAGGCGTCACGTTCACGCCCACAGCAGCCCGCATGCAGGCCCAGCGGCCGGTTTCGGCGGGCAAAAAGCTGAACTTCAAAACCGTCTTTCTAAAGGGCCTGCTCTGGGGCATCATCGGCGGCATCGTGGGCTTCGCGCTGCAGGAGCTGCTCGGCCTCTGGCTCAATTCGGATACCATCCTGGGCTGGATGGGCTATCCGCCTATGGAAGAGCTGTATGCCAATGCCTATGCCGGGCTGTATAGCGAAAGCCAGCTCATTGCCATCACCTCGGCCATCACCAACGCGGTGCGGCTGGATTCCGCCTTCTTCTGCGCCTTTATGGCGTGCGGCATCGGCCTGTTTTTGGGGCTGGGCGAGGGCATCTACTATGGCTCGGGCCGCCAGGCGGCTAAAAACGCGGCCATCGGCGCGGGCATTTCCCTGGTGCTGGGCTTCATCAGCGGCTATCTTGCCCAGTGCCTGTATAGCGCGCTTCTGCAAACCACGGAAAACGAATTCGCCATGGCCCTTATCCGGGGCGTGGGCTGGGCGATTGCGGGCCTGGGCATCGGCTTTTCCGCCGGCCTCATCAAGCCCGAGAAAAAACGCCTGCTCTTCTGCATGCTGGGCGGCCTGGTTGGTGGCTTTATCGGCGGCTTTGCGTTCAACTATATCTGCAATATCCCCTGGGCGCTGCTCAGCGAGACGGATACAGGCATCCTCCCAAGGGCCATCGGCATTACGCTCATGGGCCTGCTCATCGGCCTGGGCATTGGCCTGCTCGAGCAGTTCGCCAAATCCGCTTGGCTCAAAGTCATCCGGGGCGAGTTCGAGGGCAAGGAATACCTGGTCTTTGCCGGCACAACCAGCATCGGCAACAACGGCAGGAACACCATCGTGCTCTTCAAGGATAAGCTGGTGGGCGAGCACCACTGCGATATCATCCAGGAGAATGGCCGCTATGTGCTGGTGGATTGCGGCACCCCGATGGGAACGGTGGTCAACGGCATGCGCATTTCCCGGCATGTGCTGCGGCAGGGGGATGCCATCGCCATCGGCAACTCTGTGCTCGTGTTCAATATGAAATAGGGAGGCCAGGCATGGCAAAGAAGGAAAAACAGAAGGCAGCCGAAAAAAAGGCCGCCAAAAAACAGAAGGAGAAGGTGCAGGCCGCCCAGCAGGCCGAGGGCGCGCTGCCCCAGAATATCCTGCCCGTGGGCGAGCGGGTGCAGGGAAACAAGAATATCTATATCGCCCAAAAGGTCTACCGGCAGATTCATAAGTTCACAGAGGGCAAAACCGAAAACGAGAGCGGCGGCATTTTGGTGGGCGAATTTGTGGAGGAGTTCGGCAAGCAGAATATCCTGATAGAGGGCTTTATCGAGGCAAAGCACTGCGAGGCCACGCCCCAGACGCTCACGTTTACCCACCAAACCTGGGAGGCCGTGGATAAAGAGATGGAGAAGAAGCACCAGGGCAAATCCATCGTGGGCTGGATTCATACGCACCCGGATTTTGGCATCTTCCTCTCCAATTACGATACGTTCATCCAGGAGAACTTCTTCAAAGAGGAAAACCAAATCGCCTATGTGATAGACCCAATCCGGGGCGAAGAGGGCTTCTATTTCTGGGAAGAGGGCAGGATAGAGCGCTGCCCGGGCTTTTATCTCTACGATAAAACCGGCGTGCCCATCAAGGCCCTGAAGGCCGAGCAGGAAGAAGAGGAGG
>JAHZHM010000225.1:647-1053 GCA_019420265.1 Clostridiales bacterium | reverse complement strand
CCGTGCAGTTGCTCTCGACGTTTTCATAACCATCGCCCCAATCCGGCGGCAAGCAACCTTCCAGCCGTTCAACTCGCTTGGTGATAAAAAAGAAGTGCACATCGCTGCGCTCACGCATCATGCGCCAAGCCTCCGCGCGCCATTCGTCTGCCTCCTCCAGCAAAAAATCCGAAGTGAAGCAGGTAGCGAGGTAAGCCCCGGAGGGAATTTTATAGCCGCCCTCCCTGTTTTTGCGCATGGGCAGGTTGAAATTCTGTGTTTTATAAACCTTGCTGGCATCTTTTTCATGCCGCTCATCCATGCGGTAGACATAGCAATGCGCGCATCCCGCGCTGACTTTACGGCACCCATGCCAGGGATTCCAGGCAATAGAGCCTCTAAACCGCACCGCCCAGCACCCTTTCCG
>JAHZHM010000225.1:0-626 GCA_019420265.1 Clostridiales bacterium | reverse complement strand
ATAGAAATCCGCCCCGATCTCATCGGCGTAATCCTGAGTCAAGACTGCGCCGCCCACCATCACTTTGCAATCCGTCTGCTTTTTGAGCAGCTCAATCGTGGCCTGCATGTTGACGACCGTCGTCGTCATCAGCGCACTCAGGCCAACCAAGCGGACATTCTGCTCTTTTGCCGCCTGCACAACCGCCTGCGGATCGACATCCTTGCCTAAATCGATGACATCATATCCATAGTTTTCTAACAACACTTTGACGATATTCTTGCCAATATCGTGAATATCGCCTTTGACCGTCGCCAGAATAATCTTCCCTTTTTTCTGCTCCGTTCCGCCCTCCCGGCGCAGCTTTTCCCGCACGGCGCCAAATGCCGCTTTGGCTGCCTCGGCGCTCATCAAAAGCTGCGGCAGAAAGATGCGCTTCTCCGCAAACCCTTTGCCCACTTCATCCAATGCGGGCACCAAAATTTCATTGATGACTTCCAGCGGCGCACGCTGCTCCAATTCCTCCCTCGCAGCCGCCTCGGCCTGCTGAGTAAGCCCGCGCAAAACCGCTCCGTGCAGGCTCATCTGCGCCTCCGGGGCACTCTCTTTGGCCTGGGTGTTTGCATATCGCTGAATATACCCCGCGC
>JAHZHM010000224.1:1170-1395 GCA_019420265.1 Clostridiales bacterium | reverse complement strand
GGAATGGAGCAAAAAGAACGTCTTTTCCACCTTCCATATCTGCTGGGGCGCGCAGGCCGGGCTGTATTACCACTATGGGATCGCCAAGCACGAGCTGCCCGCCAAGATGTTCGGCGTATTCGAGCACTATGTCACGGATAAATCTACGCAGCTGACCCGCGGTTTCGATGATATTTTCTGGGCGCCGCACTCCCGGCATACCGGGATCAGCCGAGAAGAGCTCGA
>JAHZHM010000224.1:0-1138 GCA_019420265.1 Clostridiales bacterium | reverse complement strand
CGCAACGGGCGGCAGATCTTCGTAACCGGCCATTCGGAATACGATCCGCATACGCTCAAGGGCGAATACGACCGCGATATCGCAAAAGGGCTGGAGATTGCCGTTCCCCATGGCTACTACCCCCAGGACGATCCCTCCCGCTCTCCCATCGTCCGCTGGAGAGGGCATGCGAATCTATTATATTGCAACTGGCTCAACTATTATGTATATCAGCAGACGCCATATAATCTCTCGGAAATCGATGAACACAAATAAAGAAAAGCCGCAGAATAGACCCTGCGGCTTTTTTTCTATCGTTTTTTATAGTTGCTGCGCCTCCTGCAACGCTTCCTTCAGCGCTTCCAGCGCCCCGCCCATCTGCTCCTGCGTATGCAGCGCAGAGATAAAGAAGCGCAGCTGTGCCTGCCCCTGCTCCATTTCCGGCCAGGAGGCAATCGGCGCATAATACCCCTTTTGCAGCAGCTTTTTGCAAACCCGCTCAGCCCGCTCTGTCGAGCCGATGGCAATGGGGAATACGGCAGATTTGGCATTGCCCTGCAATTCTATGCCCCTCTTTTGCGCGGCGCTTTGGAAAAACGCGATGTTCTCCTGAAGTTTTTCGACGGTGGATTGATCGGATGCAGACAGCTCCAAAATCTTCTCCACCGCGCCGACCGATGCAAAATCCGGCGCGCAGGCATCGAACTCCGGCAGTGTATAGGCAAGATACGCCAGCAGATCTGCGCTGCCCGCAATATAGCCGCCGTTGGCTCCAAATGCGCCGCAAAGGCTGCCCGTGCGAATCTCGATAGCCGGCCCTGGAATGCCCAGCAGCTCCTCGATGCCGCCGCCCGATGCACCCAGCACACCATCGCTGTGCGAACCATCCAAAAGCAGCCAGCAGCGGTATTTCCCCTTGAGGCGCACCAGCTCTTCCAGCGGGCAAAGATCCCCATATTGGAGGCAAACACCCTCTGCCGCGATCAGCACTTTCTCATATTTGCCCTGCGCTGCGCGCAACAGCGCTTCCAGCGCCGGCATATCCCCATGAGGGTAGAACTGCAATTCGGCCTTGGCGCTTTGGCAACCGCAGCGCAGCGCCGCAGAGGCCGCCTCATCGCATAAAACCAGATCTTTTTCTCCAAAGAGATGCCGGATG
>JAHZHM010000223.1 GCA_019420265.1 Clostridiales bacterium | reverse complement strand
CCGCTTGGCCAGATAGTCGTTGACCGTGACGACATGCACGCCCTTGCCCGAAACCGCATTGAGGCAGGCGGCCAGCGTCGCCACCAGCGTCTTGCCCTCGCCGGTTTTCATCTCGGCAATATCCCCTTTATGCAGAATAATGCCGCCCAGCAGCTGAACGTAGTAGTGCTCCAGGCCAAGCACTCTGCGGCTGGCCTCCCGCACCTGCGCAAACACCTCGGGCAAAAGCGCATCCAGGCTTTCTCCTTTTTGATAGCGGGCGCGGTATTCCTCCGTCTTGGCGGCCAGCTGCGCATCCGAAAGGCTCACAAAGCGATCCCGCAGCGCCTCCACTTGATCCGCCTGCTTCCTGGCGTTTCTTAAAAATTTATCTTCCCGGTGAAATAATCCCATATGTTCCTCATTTTTCAAAATTTTGGGCAAAAGCCAATTCTATTTTATCATTTCACCCGGGCACATTCAATGTGCCGCCGAGATGGAATGTAAATAAATTGAGAATTTAGCCAGAGCGGCGCTTCAACTCCCGCTTGAAGAGAGCGCCGCGCAATGCTATACTAAAGCTATTCCAAAAAAACAAAGGAGAACACCATGATTTACACAATCGAAAACGATTGCATCCGCGTGGAAATTTCGGATCTCGGCGCAGAACTGCAATCCATAAAATCAAAAAACGACGGCACGGAATACCTCTGGCAGGGCGACAAAACCTATTGGAGCGGCCGCGCCTACAACCTCTTCCCCATCTGCGGCCGGCTGACCGAGGGCAAATACACCTTCGAAGGCAAAACCTACGAGATGAACCTGCACGGCTTTGCCCGCAAGACGGTTTTTGAAGTGGCCGAACAGGGGGCGGATCATATCACATTCCACCTTGCAGCAGACGATGTTTCCCGGGCGCAGTACCCCTTCGAGTTCGATCTGAAGCTCTGCTACCAGCTGGAAGGCAGCAGCGTCAAGACCACCTTCCTGGTCTCCAACAAGGGCAGCGAGACCATGATCTTCGCCGTCGGCGGCCATCCGGGCTTCAATGTTCCGCTCTGCGAAGGCGAGGCTTTTGAGGATTACTACCTGGAGTTCGATTGCGAAAAACCCGCAAAAGCCATCACCATGAGCCCCACCTGCTATACCACCCGCGCCTCCACGCCCTTCGCGCTGGAAGGCGGCAAGATTCTGGCGCTGCGGCACGATCTCTTCGATAACGATGCCATCGTCCTGGAGAAGATGTGCAAAGCCATCACGCTCAAAAGCAAGAAGAGCGATAAGAGCGTCCGCCTGGAATATCCGGATATGAACTATCTCGGGCTTTGGCATGCGCCCAAAACGCAGGCACCCTATATCTGCATCGAGCCCTGGTACAGCGTGCCCGCATACGACGGCGAGATTGACGAGCTGGAAACCAAACGGGATATGATCCATCTGGGCGACGGCGAAAGCTATGAAAACAGCTATGTGATCTCCGTTGGGTAAGAAAAACTGCGCAATCAAAAAGAGAGCCGATGGCTCTCTTTTTTTGATTAGTCGTATTCCGGCTCCAGCAGGCCGTAGTTTCCGTCTTTTCTCTGGTAGAGCACGCAGACCCGCCCCTGTTCGGATAAGAACACGAAAAAGCTGTGGCCCAGCAGCTGCATCTGCAAAATCGCCTCTTGCTCGCTCATCATCTGAAGCGGGAAGCTCTTGCGGCGGAGGATTTTGCCCTCTTCCGCCTCCTGTTCCTCCGGCACTTCCTGTTCTAAGAACAGCGGCTCCTGCTGATAAGCCCCCTCGTGCAGGCGCCGTTCCAGCTTTTTCCGATGCCTGCGGATCTGCTGCTCCAATTTTTTCAGCACCGCCTCCACAGAAGCGTACAT
>JAHZHM010000222.1 GCA_019420265.1 Clostridiales bacterium | reverse complement strand
CCAAGCGTGCTCTGCAGCATCTGGGCTATCTGCTCATAGGAATATCCATCCACATCGCGCAGCAAGATCACCTCTCTGAGCTGGGCGGGCAGTTCCTCTATCAGCTGCTCCAAAGCGCGGTTTTCATCCATCAGGATGACGCGCTCCTCGATATTCTCTGCCGCAAAAGGCTCTATCCCCTGCTCATACATCGCTTCCAGCGAAAGGGATGCGCGCTTTTTTCTCAGAAAATCCAGGGATGCGTTGCGGGTGATCCGGTAGACCCAAGTGGCAAAGGAGGATTCCTGCCTGAATTTTGGCAGCGCGCGATAAAGCTTTAGGACGCTCTCCTGCGCAACATCAAAGGCATCTTCGGCATCTCCAGTCATGCGCAGCGCCAGCCCATAGATTTTATTTTTATAAAGCTGAACCAAAGCTTCAAAGGCTGCGAGATCGCCCCCTTTTGCCTTTTTCAGCAGGATAGCTTCTTCCTCCATTTTGACCCTTCCGCTCTTCTAAACGACAAATTGTTATTGACGTTCCCCCTGGAATATGCTAGAATTACTGATGTTCAAAGTTGCCGAAGTGATGGAATTGGCAGACGTAGTGGACTCAAAATCCACCGCTGGCGACAGCGTGCCGGTTCGAGTCCGGCCTTCGGCACCAAGCTCTTTTGCATTGCAAAAGGGCTTTTTTATTGCGACCAACCCCAAACCGAAAGTTTTTCAGATAGCGCTTTCAGTTCTTCCTGAATCTGCTGATATTCCGGGCAGTAGCGCGCGACAATCTCCCAAAACTCTGCGGAGTGCGCGTGCACCATCGTATGCGCCAGCTCATGGATGACAACCGAATCCACCGCTCTGCCAGATGCAAATAGAAGTCTCCAGGAAAAATTCAGCTGATTCTTGCCGCTGCAAGAGCCCCAGCGCGTCCGCGCATCTGTTATTTTTACGGACGCATATTCTGTGTTCATCTTTTCGGCCCAAATCTGCACCCGCTTCTTCAAAATTTCCGCGCCCTGCTGCCGATACCACGCCTTAACCAGCGCCCTGCGCTCTTCCATCTCACCATTGGGCACACGAAAACAACTGCCATCGAAGAGCACTTCCTGCTCTTTTCCCGGCCTGACGGGGTATTCCTTGCCCAAAAAGAAAAGGGTGTCCATGCGGTAAGCCGCTCTTTGGCGGGCGAGCTCTGCCTTTTTTTCCAGGCACTTCTCTATCCACTCCCGCTTGCTTTGCACAAAGCCATCGATAAATTCCTGGGAAATGCGGCGGGGCGCCAAAACCTCCACCTTGCATTCGGGCGTAACGCGCAGCAAAATTGTCTTGCGCATTCCGCGCTTCAGGGTATATTCTATTTTCTCGTTTGCGCTCTTTGTTTCCATATCCCCTATTCTATCACACCAACGCTATTTTTGAAATAGCTCCCTGCGATAGTAGTTGGCGATGGAAAGCATTTCGCGCAAATAGAAATTCAGCTTCATATACCACGCAGACGCCACCGGCCAAAGCGCATATTCTCTAAAGAATTTCTTCGCGATCTGCGCAGAGCGAAAGCAATGAAAATCGCTGGTTACGATGAGAACGCGGGGCAAAAAAGAAAATCGCTCCAAAAGGATTTTTCGGGAGAATTTGAGGTTTTCATAAGTATTGCGCGCCTGGTTTTCCAGCAAAATAGACTGAGGCAAAACACCCTGCTCCAGAAGATAATCCCGCATGGCCTCTGCTTCAGAGAGCTCCTCTTGTCTGCCTTTTCCACCCGTTACCAAGATGGGTAGTCTATCCTTCTGCGCCGCGCGAATCGCCGCATTCAGCCGCATGCGCAGCAAGCGCGATGGTCTGTTTTTGCGCAGCCCTGCGCCCAGGACAATAACCGCATCTGCTTCCATATTTTTGCAGCGCGCTGCATACAGCATCGTGCAAAAAACGCAGCCGAGCAATGCCACAAGAAGGAGGAGATAACAGACAGCCGCAATACAAACGGCAATCTGGGCCCAGCGCAACTCCAATATCTGCGGGGCAAAAAGGGCAATACATCCATAGCAAACCAACGGGATACCCAAAAATCCCGGGAGAAGCACACCAAGGTTAAGGTTAGACATTTTCGCGGCAAACAAGGTATCCGCAATGAGAAGAACGCCTAATATAAGCCAAACATACTGCAAGTTGTCCCCTCCTTCCATGTCTACTATATCATACTGCCCAAAATTAGGCCAACCTACTAAACTGCTCAATAAAAAAGCCTTGCTTTTTGAGCAAGGCTTTTTTCTATTTATTGCATCCTTTTTGAGAAAACAAGCATATAAAATCTGCGCATCATCTCAAACTTCGGGTGCACATCTTGCTATGCTTCTTTGAATGCCTTAGCCGCAGCACCCGGATCCTCCGCATTCAAAATCGCACGGCCGATAATGACCATATCGACATTATATTTTTTCACCAGCGGAATCCGTTCCAGCGTCAGCCCGCCTGCTACGGCAACTTTCGCATCAAAGCCCGTCGCCATAATGCCAGAAAGCACCTCTTCATAGGAGCGGTGATCCTCTTTGCCTTCGGAATCGACTGCGATATGCGCGCAGACGTAATCCATTCCGGCTTTATTCAGTTTTTCCTTATGGGCGGAATAGTCCTGAATATGCATCAGATCGGCCATCGCGTAATGCCCAGGGCCAGCTTCTCTGGCCGCCTGCACAGCGCCTGCAACCGTGGACATATCTCCATAGCCCACAACCGTCGCAAAGTTTGCGCCATAATCGAACATCTTTTTGGATGTGCTATAGCCGCCATCTACAGTTTTTACATCGGCCAAAAGTTGAATATCCGGGAAAGCGGCACGGAAAATTTTGACCAGTTCATAGCCATGCGCACCCATAAAGCCAGTTCCCAGTTCAAATACATCGACATAGTCTTTCGTTTTATGCACCATTTCAAGGCCCTTATCGATGTCGTAGAGATCAAGTGCAAGCTGCAATTTCATTCGTTCTTCCTCCCCTATTTTTTATTTTTTTAAACCCCCGGCAAATGCCGGGGGCCTTGAACACTTAAGCCTGCGTTCAGCGCTTACGCCTCGAAGAACGTCTTTGCAACTGCCGCCGGATCATCCGCCTCCTTGATCGCACGGCCGATGATGACGTGATACGGATTGCAGGATTTCACAGCTTCGATGTTCTCGACGCGGATTGCGCCAGAGAGCACTTTCTTCGCCTTGAAATCCAGACGCTTCACTTCCTCGAACATTGCGTTCAGGCGCTCTGTCGTCTTCTCCTGGCCATCTCTGGAATCGTCGCCAGAGAGGTGGAAACAGACATAATCCGGGCCGAGCTTGTTGAGCATCTCAACATAGGGCTCATAATCCGGAACTGCAACCAGGTCCACAAAGCACTCTTTGCCCAGCTCGTGGCAAGCGCGAATGGTCTCGGCAATGGTCTTTTCCTTAGCGCGCGCGCAAACCGTGATGATATCTGCGCCCGCTTCCAGGCAGGGCTTGCCGACTTTGTAGCCGGAATCCATAATTTTGAGGTCTGCCAGGATTTTCTTATCCGGGAAGAGATCTTTGAATTCCCGAATCGCCGTATGGCCATAGCGCGCGATGAACTCTTCGCCGAGCTCGATAATATCGATGTACGGCTCTACAGCTGTCGCCAGCTGAATTCCTCTGCCAAAGCTCAGGCAATCGATTGCGAATTGGATTTTCATGTTCTTTTTCTCCTTTTCCTTTTCCAATTTCAAATTTTGCTATTTTAAGCTTCTTTAAAAGCTTTAGCAACACTTGCAGGGTCTGCGGCCTTCTCAATCGAACCGCCGACGTTTACATGGTGCGGATTCACTTTCAGAATTGCCGGAATATCCGCAACCACAATGCCGCCCGAGAGAACCAGTTTAGAATTGAATTTCAGCTCGCCGATTTTCTCGAACATACGAGCGCGTGCATCCGCGCCGCCTTCTTTTTCATAGATATCGCTGCCAAGATGTGCGCAGACGTAATCCGGCGCCAACTCGTTGATATAATCCACATAGTCGACATATTTTTCAGCGGGGATAGCGATGAAATCCAGCCAGGATTCCTTGCCCATCTCTTTTGCAGCCTGAATCAGGCCGCGGCAAGTTCCCTCTGTTGCCAAAATGCAGGCAGTTACGATATCAGCTCCGGCTTCAAACGCCCTTTTGCTCTCGCTGTATCCGGCGTCCATAATTTTAATATCGGCCAAAATCTTCTTTTCCGGGAAAACTTCCTTCATTTTCGTAACTGCGGAAAGCGAATATTTGCTGATCATCCGCTCGCCCAGCTCGATAATATCCACATATTCGCGGACTTTTTCCGCAATCGCAATGCCCTCTTCCAACGGAAGCGTATCAATCGCATATTGTAAAATCATGTTCTTTCCTCCCCGCCTTAAGCTTCTTTAAATGCTCTGGCCACAGCCACCGGATCTGCCGCTTTCTCAATGGCTCCGCCCACATTGACATGATGCGGGTTTACCTTTTTGATTGCCGGAATATCCGCCAGGCTAATGCCGCCGGAAAGCACGAGTTTGGAGGAGAAGTTCAGCTCGCCGATCTTTTCAAACATGCGGGCACGGGCATCTGCGCCGCCTTCTTTTTCATAGATATCGCTGCCCAGGTGCGCGCAGACATGATCCGGCGCCAACCGATTGAGATACTCGACATAATCTGCATAGTTCTCAGACGGGATAGCAATGAAATCCAGCCAGGATTCCTTGCCTGCATCCTTTGCGGCATCGATGAGCCCTTTTGCCGTTCCTTCTGTAGCTACGATACATGCCGTGACGATATCTGCGCCGACCTCATAGGCATCCATGGCATAGTTATAGCCAGCATCCATGATTTTCAGGTCTGCCAGAATCTTTTTCTCCGGAAACGCTTGCTTCATCTTCGTGATGGCAGAGAGAGAATATCTTTGGATCATTCCCTCGCCCAGCTCGATGATGTCCACATAGTCCCGAATCTTCTCGGCGATAGCCATTCCCTGTTCCAGCGTCAGGCTATCAATCGCGTACTGTAGTAACATTTATTACACCTTTCTAAATGGCTTTTCGCCATTTAAATGAAATCGATAGGATTTGATAAAGCTTTTTCAGGAAGCTTTTCTGAATCATTTATGCGAAAAAAATACGGCCTACAAATTGGAGATTTTCATGATCTTTTTGGGCATGCCGCCCCGGTGGCGAATCCCGCCTTTGCTCTTTTGACAGGCAATTTTCCCGACCATGTCTGACTCCTTTTTGCAAACCGAACTGCAAATGAATTCATGTCTTTCGACACCTTCATGCTATCATAAACCTGCCCGCTTTACAAGTTTATTTTTTAGTATTTATTTTGCCTGAAAGGTTTGAAATGAGAGAAAAAATAGGTATAATGATAGCGTATGATAACAACACTTTCATGGTAAAATGAGGTTTTTATGGTTAAATTGGCAAGATTCCTAAAAGACTTTAAAAAGCAGGTTTTTCTGGGGCCTCTTTTTAAGCTGATCGAGGCAATTTTCGAGCTGATCATCCCCATCATCATGGCAAAAATCATCGATGTCGGCGTAAAAAACGGCGATGAAGGATATGTGCTCAAAATGGGCGGCATTCTTGTGCTGCTCTATGTCGTCGGCCTATGCTCCACGCTCGTATGCCAGCGGTTTGCCGCCCAGGCCAGCCAAGGCGTGGGCACGAAAATCCGGGATCAGCTCTATGCGCATATCATGCGCTTCTCTCATGCCGAAATCGATAAATTCGGCTCGCAGACGCTGGTTACCCGGCTGACGGCAGACGTCAACCAAATTCAGCTGGCGGTTGCCATGCTGATTCGCCTGGTGGTTCGGGCGCCTTTTCTCGTCATCGGATCTATCATCGTCTCGATGTTCATCGATTTAAGCCTCTCCTCGGTATTTTTGGTCATGGCGCCAGTCGTCGCATTTGTGACTTGGCTAATCATGAGCCGTTCCGTTCCATACTATAAAACACTGCAAAAGAAGTTAGATAAGGTCTCATTGCTGACAGGCGAAACGCTGTCGGGTGCCCGCGTCATTCGCGCTTTCTCCAAACAGAAAAGCGAGAGTGAAAAAGCTTACGCTGCTACGGACGATTACCGCAAAACGGCCATGCGCGTGGAGCGCCTTGCGACGCTGCTCAACCCGCTCACTTTTATGTTGCTGAACTTCGCGACCATCGCCGTCATCTGGTTTGGCGGTTTTCGCGTGGATTCCGGCACATTTACACAAGGCGAACTGGTCGCTTTTGTCAACTACCTCTCGCAAATTGCCCTGGCGCTGATGGTCGTGGCCAATCTCGTTGTCATCTTTACCAAAGCCTCCGCTTCTGCCGCCCGGATCAACGAAGTGTTCGAGACAGCTCCTTCTATTACAGATGGCCCTGGCGCGCAAACAAAAGCCAACGCCGATGTGCCCGTGCTTTGCTTCGAACATGTTTTTCACTCCTATGGCGGAGAGGATTCTCTTTCAGATATTAACTTTACCGTTTTACCCGGCCAGACGATTGGCATCATCGGCGGCACTGGCTCGGGCAAATCTACCCTCATCAACCTAATTCCGCGCTTTTACGACGTTTCTTCCGGGAAAGTCTTGGTCAACGGTGTGGATGTGCGGGAATATAAGCTGGATGAACTGCGGCAAAAGGTCTCCATTGTGCCGCAGCACACAGTTCTTTTTAACGGCACAGTCGAATCCAACCTGCGGCTGCGGGACGAGCACGCTTCCCTTGAAGATCTGGAGCAGGCATTGGCCGTCTCTCAAAGCAAGGAGTTCGTCGATGCCTTGCCCGGCCGGCTCTCGGCCCCCATCAACGAGGGCGGAAAAAATCTATCCGGCGGGCAAAAGCAGCGCCTCACCATCGCGCGGGCGCTCGTCGCTCAGCCGGAAATTCTCATCTTGGACGACGCAACCAGCGCTTTGGATTACTCCACCGATGCAAAACTCCGCCAGGCTCTGGCGACAAAGCAAGGATTGCAGGCGCTCATTCTGGTCTCGCAGAGAGCCGCTTCCATTCGCCATGCGGATCAGATTTTCGTGCTGGATGACGGCAAAATTGTGGGCAGCGGCACGCATGAATCACTGCTGGCATCCTGCCCAGTCTATCATGAAATCTGCAAATCCCAGTCTATCTTAGAAGAAGAGGTGAAATAGCGATGAACAAAACAACATTTCGCCGGCTTCTCGGCGTGCTCAAACCATATGGCTTTTATATCTTTTTGGCAATTCTCTCTGCGCTCGTGGGCGTCTCGCTCTCGCTGCTTGGGCCGATTCTCATCGGCGATACTGTCGATCTCATTGTCGGGCGCGGGCAGGTCGATTTTCCGGCAGTTGCACGCATTCTCACCTTTTATGGGATCACCTTGCTCATCAGCACAGCTTTCCAATGGCTCACTTCTGTTTTTACCAGCGTCATCGTGCAGAACACCACGCGGGATCTCAGCAGAGCCGCCATTGCCAAGCTAAACGCCGTTCCCCTGCGCTATATCGATACCAACGCACATGGCGACATCATCAGCCGCGTGGTCAACGATATTTCGCAGATCGGCGATGGCCTGACCCAGGGATTGACGCAGCTTTTCACCGGCATCGTTACCATTCTGGGTACGCTGGGATTCATGCTGTCTGTCAACGTCTTTATTACCGTGATCGTCGTATTGGTAACGCCGCTCTCCATTTTTGTCGCTTCGTTTATCGTCAAGCGCACAAACAAGTATTTCTCCATGCAATCCGAAATCCAGGGCAAACTCAGCGCGCATATCAACGAGACCATCAACAACCAGAAGGTCATCAAGGCCTTTACTTATGAGCAGAGAGCGGAAGAAAAGTTTTGCGCCATCGACGCCGATCTGCACACCAGCGGCATTAAAGCGCAGTTCAATTCCTCTCTTGCCAACCCCTCTACTCGCTTTGTCAACGGACTGGTCTACGCTTCTGTGGGCATTTTCGGCTCTATTTGCGCCATTCGCGGCCTCATCAGCATCGGGCAGGTTTCTTCCTTCTTAAGCTACGCCAACCAATATACCAAGCCCTTTAACGAGGTCTCAGGTGTCATCGGGCAAATCCAGACGGCTTTCGCCTCTGCCAACCGGGTGTTTGAGCTTCTGGATGAACCCGAGGAGGTCTCAGATGGAAAAAAAGTGATCGATCCCTCTCAGTTCAATGGCAGCCTGGCTATGGAGCATGTCTGCTTCTCGTATAATCCCGATCGCAAGCTCATAGAAGACCTCAACCTTCAGGTGAAGCCTGGCGATAAGATCGCCATCGTCGGCCCAACCGGATGCGGCAAAACGACGCTCATCAATTTGCTCATGCGCTTCTACGATGTCGATGAGGGCGCGATTTTCCTGGATGGCACGGATATCCGTGAGTTTTCCCGCAACAGTCTGCGCGGCCAATACGGTATGGTTTTGCAGGAGACTTGGGTCGCGACGGGCACAATTCGCGAGAATATCGCCTATGGAAAGCCGGATGCCACGATGGAAGAAGTAGTGGCTGCCGCAAAGGCAGCGCGGGCGCATGGCTTTATTACCCGCATGAAGGACGGCTACGACACCATCATTTCCGACCGCACAGGCAGCCTTTCGCAGGGCCAGCGCCAGCTGCTCTCGATTGCCCGGGTCATGCTGGTAGACCCGCCTATGCTCATTTTAGACGAGGCGACCAGCAACATCGATACCCGCACAGAGCTCTATATTCAAGAGGCGTTTAACAAGATGATGCAGGGCCGGACGAGTTTCATTGTTGCCCATCGCCTCTCCACGATCCTGGAGG
>JAHZHM010000221.1 GCA_019420265.1 Clostridiales bacterium | reverse complement strand
AGAGAAATGAGAGCGGAAAGCGAATGAATATATAAAAGAAGAGCCATTTTGTTGACATTCCAAACGCTTTTGTTTTGCGGCTATAGACAGATTGCTTCATACACCCTCCTGTTTCGTTTTCATACTATTGATAATTACCATTATAATATCTGATACAAAATTCTGCAAATTTTTTGCTGGTGAAAGAGGCATAAAAAAAGGAGGATACCCTCCTTTTCTACTCTTTGCTTTTTTTGCGTTTCTGCCGGAAGTATTCTTTTAAAATTCGCGCGCATTCCTCTTGCAAAATGCCGCCGGTGATCTGGGGATGATGGTTGAAAGGAAGCGCATTCAAATCGCAGAGGCTGCCAAAACAGCCAGCCTTGGGATCGTATGCGCCAAAGTAGACCTCTTCCAGCCGCGCATTGAGGATAGCCCCGGCGCACATAGGGCAGGGCTCCAGCGTTACATAGAGCTGGCAGCCGGGAAGCCGCCAGCCTCCGAGCTTTTTGGCGGCTTTTTGAATGGCCAGAAGCTCCGCGTGCGCGCAGGGATTTTTCCCCGTCTCGCGCTTGTTGTGCGCCCGGGCGACGACTTTTCCTTCCCGGATGACCACCGCCCCAACGGGAACCTCGTCTATCGCGGCGGCTTTGGCGGCCTCGCGCAGGGCCAGGCGCATATAGGCTTCTCTGGTTTGCTGCATGAAGCGTCCTCCTTTTAGGAGAGGTGTAGCTCTTGGAGAATCCCGGCGACGCTGTCAAACGTGTAGTCCGGGACAATTTCAGATGCGTCGATATCCTGCTGGCTGATTTCGCCCGAAAGCACGGCAATGCCAGTAATGCCGCCGTTTACGGCGGTGGCAATATCGGTATAGAGCCGATCGCCGACGATGGCGGTCTTTTCCGGCGCTGTCCCGGCCGCATCCAAGATGAAGGAGACAGTTTCGGCAAAGGGTTTGCCCACGAATTTGGGGGCGATGCCCGTGGCATGCTCGATCATGGCGCTCATGGAGCCGCAATCCGGCAGAAACGCGCCGCCCTCCAGCGGGCAGACGCGATCGATATTCGTCGCCAAAAAGGGAACGCCGGAAGAGACGAGACGGCAGATGGTATCCGCCTTCTGAAAATCGAAAGTGGTGTCAAAACCCAGCACGACGGCATCGGCCGCCTGGGTGTCGGCGGGCAGGAGCTGGATTCCCGCTTGCGCGAACTGCGTTTCCAGAGCAGGAGTGCCCGCCAAAAACACCTTTGGAGAGGGGAAGTGCGTTTTCAAATAGTGAATCATCACGTCGCCGGAGGTCATGATATGCGAGCGGGTCATGCCTGAAAAGCCCAGCCGCCCTAGTTTTTTGACATAATCTTCCGGCGCCTTGGAAGAATTGTTGGTAAAGAAGAAAAATTTAGTGTTGCGCTCCAAAAGCGCGTGGATCAGCTCGAGTGCGCCGGGGATCAGCGTCTCCCCAAGGTTGATGGTGCCATCCATATCGAAGACAAAGCATTCCAGATCGCGAATTGGTGTGGGCATAGGGCCTCCTTATTGGGATAGTATGGTTTGGAAGGAAAAATCTTTTTTCTGAACGCCGGGGTAGCCTAATTCGAGCTGGGAAAAATCCAGTAGCTCCAGCAGATTCTCCAGCATCACCTCTTCCATATAGATCGGGTCGATGATATAGCTATAGGTCGCCGCCAGATCTTCCAGCAGATTTTCCACGTTGTATTTGTGTAGGTTTTCCTGCACGTTCCAATCCTTATACTCCTGGTCGCTCAGGCCAAGCTCTTTTTGGAGCGCATCGAAAAACTCCTTTTCCTTGCCGTAAACTTCCGTATCCTCGATTTCGATGATATGGGCATCGTATTCGGCCTCCAGA
>JAHZHM010000220.1 GCA_019420265.1 Clostridiales bacterium | reverse complement strand
CACGCTGCTGGGCTCTCCGCGCAAGCTGATTTGCCAATGCTGCGGCATGCCGCTGGAGGATTCTTCCATCAGCAGGGAGCCGGACGGCTCGCTGAACGAGCAATACTGCAAGTGGTGCTATGCACAGGGAGAATTTGCCTACAAAAGCCTGGAGGAGCTGGTGGATTTTCTCGTGGGGCATATGTCCAGCGAAGCATGGCCCGCGGATCAGGCCCGGGCTTATTTTGAACAGCATCTGCCAGAGCTGGACTACTGGGCGCAGCCGAGAAAATGAGCCTGAAATGCCAGGCCATCCTGCGCAGGGCAATAGAAAAGGGCAGGGCGACTTGGAACCATCGCCTTGCCCTTTTTTGTGCTATTTTTTCTTTCGGCAGCGCCAGAGTTTGATGGGCTCGCTCCAGAGCACAGCCAGGCAGGAGAGCAGCAATGCCGTGAGCAGCTGCACGGCCGAAAGCCCGGCCAGCCCCAGCACGCTGCAGAGCGGCGTATATAAGATGAGCGCCAGCCCTGCCAGGATGGCCAGAAGCGAAAACCACATCACTTTATCCCGCAGCAACAGGGGCAGGTAGCGGAATGCGGGTGTGTTTTGGCTTAGGCTCTGCACCAAAAGCAGGTTGGAAAAGACCAGAATGCAAAGCCCCATACTGCGGGCCAGAGCGGCATTGCCTGTCGTTTGCAGAAGGTAGAAATAGGCGCCAAAGCTGGCCAGAAAGATGGTCAGGCCGTGCAGCAGCCCAAGGGAGAGCACGCCGCGCGTCAGCGGCTCCTCTGAAGAGCGGGGCGGCTGCATCATGAGATCTGCCTCGGCCGGCTGCCGTTCCAAGACGATAGAGCAGGTTGGATCGATGATCAGCTCCAGCAGGACGACATGCAGCGGGAGCAGCAGCAAATCCGCCGGGGCGATGCCCAGCAGGGGCGCAAAGAGCGAAGCCAGGGCGATGGGGATATGAATGGCGAAGATATACCCGATTGCCTTTTTGATATTGCTATAGATGCGGCGGCCATCCCGGACGGTCTCCACGATGGTGGAGAAGTTATCGTCCATCAAAATCAGATCCGCCGCTTCCCGGCAGACTTCCGCGCCTCTGCCGCCCATGGCGATGCCGATATCGGCATATTTGAGCGCAGGCGCATCGTTGACGCCGTCGCCCGTCATGGCGACGATTTCGCCGTTTGCCTGCAGTGCCTGCACAATGCGCATTTTGTGCTCGGGCAGCACGCGGCAGAAAATATCCGTATGGCGGACGCGCTCTTGCAGCTGCTCTTGGCTCAGGGCAGAGAGCTCTGCGCCAGTCAGAATATTGTTGTTTGTAAGACCGATGCGCCGGGCAATGCCCTGGGCCGTGCTGGCGGCATCGCCTGTGATCATGACAACCCGGATGCCTGCCTGCTGGCAGCGCGCCAGATCCGCCTTGATGCCCTCTCTTGGGGGATCCAGCAGGCCGATGAGCCCATAGAGCGCAAACTGGCATTCGGTAATGGAGGCCGGCGGCTGCTGATCCGGGGCAAGCTCCATCTTTGCGATGGCGATGACGCGCAGCCCCTGATGCCCCATGGCCGCGGCCGCTCGGGTAACCTGCTCCCGTTCCCGCTCGGATAGGCCGCAGAGGGGCAGGATGCTCTCGGCAGAGCCCTTGGCCGCGATAAAGCGCTGGCCGTCGTGCAGCCAGATATGGCCCATCATTTTCAGCTCGTTGGTAAAGGAATACTCGCTGATGAGGTCGCCGCCAAAGAGATGCTCGGCCGTGATGCCGTGCTGCGCACAGCAGGCCAGCATGGCCTTTTCCATGGGATCGTAGGTATCCGGCTCGCAGGCCAGGCCCATGAGCTCCAGCATATCCGCTTCTGCTTTGCCCGGAGCGACCCAGCTGCGCTCCACGCTCATCTGATTCTGGGTGAGTGTGCCCGTCTTATCCACGCAGAGGGTGGTGATGGCACCCAGCGTCTCGATAGAGGAGAGATTGCGGACCAGCGAATGTTTTTTTGCCAGCCGCCATGCGCCCATGGAGAGAAAGACCGTCAGCACAACGGGAAATTCCTCCGGAATGGTCGCCATGGCGAGGGTAATGCCGGATAGAATGCTCTGGATGAGGCGATCCTGGAAAGAAAGACCCGGAAGGCTGCAATAGGTGATGATGCCCACGAGCAGCAGCAGGCAGATGGCGATGATGGCGCAGGTTTTGACCAGCCGATCCGTCTGCGTCTGCAAGAGCGTGCGCTTTTCCGGCGCTTTTTCCAGGCTCGCGCCGATTTTGCCGTATTCGCTGTGCTGCCCTGTCTTTTCCACGCGCACCATCCCGCTGCCCGAGAGCACCAGCGTGCTGGCATAGCAGTAATCCCGGCGCCAGTGATCCTGGCTGGCAGGGGCATCCGGGGATTTCCAGATGGCCTCGGCCTCGCCCGTCAGCGAGGATTCATCGATGCAAAGGTCGCTTGCGCGCAGCAAGACGCCGTCCGCAGGGATTTTCAACCCTTCCCAGATGAGCATGAGATCCCCGGGCACCAGATCCTCGCTGGGAATGCTCTGCTCGCGGCCATCCCGGATGACGCGAATCTGCGGCGCAGAGAGATCCCGGAGCGCCGCCAGGGTTTTATCCGTCTTGTGCTCCTGAAAGGCGTCGATGCCGATCATGGCGGCGACGAATACCAGCATGATGGCGCCATCCCGCGGCTCGCCCAGAATGAAATAGACGATGGAAGCCGCCAGCAGCAGCAAAAACATGGGCTCGCAGACTGTGTGCAAGAATTTTAGAAAAAGGCTCTGCTTTTTCTTCTGCGCCAGCACATTCTTGCCGTATGTTTGGGCAAGTTCTCTGGCCTGCTGGGTGGTGAGCCCTTGGGGGCTGGTTTTGTCGATATCCATAGCAAAAAACCTCCAAAATAGTAAAAAAATCTGCGGGAAAAAAGTCCCGCAGATTTTCTGCTGCCCAGTGGGCCCGGCTGCGCAAAGAAATGTGCCGCCTGTTCTATTTTATACTATGCAGATACCCGCTATCTGATAATATTTTTAGTAGTTTATCATCTCGGCGGGCAGATGTCAAGCAGAAAATGCCCAGTTGCCATTTTCGAAGAGCGAGATCTCCCGGCCTTCCTCGGTATAGCCCGTAACCTTGAGATCCGCGCTTCCAAACATGAAATCGATATGCGAATATGCCTCGTTCAGGCCGATTTGCTCCTTTTCTTCCCGCGCCATCTTCTCGGCGCCGGGGATGCTGGAAGTATAGCCGCTGCCCAGCGCCAGGTGGCAGGAGGCGTTTTCATCGAACAGCGTGCTATAGAAGAGAATGCCCGAGCGGGAGATGAGCGAATCGTATGGAACCAGGGCGACTTCCCCCAGCCTGCGGCAATTTTCATCCTGGAAGATTTGATTGAGCGCCTCCTTGCCCTGTTTTGCGCCGTAATCCACCACGGCGCCATCCTGGAACTCGAACCAGAAGCCGTCGATGAGAACGCCCTGATAGTTGAGCGGGAGCGTGGAGTAGACCTTGCCGCTGACCTTCTCCCGGTGCGGCGCGGTAAACACCTCTTCCGTGGGCATATTGGCCTCGAACTCGATGCCGCGCACCGTCTTTTCGCTGCCGCCCGCCCAAATTGCCCCGGGAATCAGGCCAACTTCCAGGTTTGTCCCCAGGGAGTTTTCCAGATGCAGGCGGGTAATGCCCGAATCGTTGAGAAAATCGCAGTATTTGCGCAGGCTGCTCGAGTGCTCTGCCCAGGCCTTTTCGGGATCCGGCGTATCCATGCGGGTGGTATGGTAGATGGCATCCCAGAGCTTTTGGATGGCCCATTCCTCTTCCGCCTCCGGAAAAACCTTTTTGGCCCACTCCCGGCCTGCTGCCGCCACAACCGTCCACTGGATCTCGTTTTTATCGAAAATCTGCTGGAAGGGCTTTTTGGCCCGGGCTTCGGCGTTCATGCCCTTGCCCAGTTTTTCCGAATCGATGCCGAGAAAGGCATCCGGGTCGTCGGATTCGATGCAGATATAGGCGGCCCCGGCCTTGGCATATTCCTCGATGGGGGT
>JAHZHM010000022.1 GCA_019420265.1 Clostridiales bacterium | reverse complement strand
GACTGGCCGCAGTATGGTGCGCATTCAGAAAGTGGCCACTGAGCTGGGATATCTGGATATTCCGGAAAAAATGCTGATCGAGATAGACGATATCTCGTCTGTGCGCGATAACAAAATCGTCGTTTTGACGACGGGCAGCCAGGGCGAGCCGATGAGCGGCCTGGTGCGCATGGCCTCCGGAGAGCATGCAAAAATGGAGATCAAGCGCGGGGATACTGTCATCATCTCTTCCACGCCCATTCCGGGCAACGAGAAGTATGTCTCGGATGTCATCAATCTGCTCTATCGGAAGGGAGCAAATGTGATCTATGGCTCCATGGCCCAGGTGCATGTCTCTGGACATGCCTGCCAGGAAGAGCTCAAGCTGATGCTTTCTCTGGTCAAGCCGCAATATTTCATCCCGGTTCACGGGGAATACCGCCAGATTTATAGCCATGCGGCATTGGCGGAGAGCATGGGCATTAAGAATAAGAATATTTTCATTTCGGAGATTGGCAAACCGATCATTCTGCACTCTAAGGGGATCGAAATTGGCGAAAGTGTGCCTTCCGGCATTGTCATGATCGATGGCCTTGGAATTGGGGATGTGGGCAGCGTCGTGTTAAGAGACCGCAAGCTGCTCTCTCTGGATGGGCTGTTTGTCTCCATCGTGGCAATTTCCAGGCAGACGGGGGAAATTGTTTCCGGGCCGGAAATCCTCTCTCGGGGCTTCGTCTATATGAAAGAGGCAGAGAACCTTTTGGACGAGGCAAAAGCGATTGTGCGAGAGACGGTAGAAGATTCTCTGTTGGAAGATCGGTTCAGCGATAGTGCAAACATGAAAAACCGCATTCGCAAGGCGCTGAACACCTATCTATATACGCGCACAAAGCGCAGCCCAATGATTCTGCCTGTCATTCTCGAAATATAAAGGAGGCTACCCGAATGTATATCTATGATAAAGCGCATGAATTGGCCGCGGAGATTAAAAAATCTGCCGAATTTCTCGAGTATAAAAAGCTCAAAGACGAAGTGCTCGCAGATGAAGCCACCAAAAACTTAGTGACGCAATATAAGACTCTGCAATTTGAAGGCCAGGCGGCGATCATTGCCGGGCAGCAGCCCAGTGAAGAACTTTTGGATAAGCTCAAAAAACTGGGAGAAGTTTTGGCGTTCAATGCAAAGGTAACTGAGTATTTTGCCGCCGAGTATAAGTTCAACACCATCGTCTCGGATATTTATAAAATCATCGGCGATGCTTGCGAGCTAAATGATGGGCTGTTTGAAAAGCAATAGCAGATCAAAATAGCGGAGAGATAGTATGGAAAAGAATCGAAACGGGGAAAATTCACAAAATAGACAGCGGCGCTCCATTCCGGCAGTTGATTTTTCACAGCAGGAAGAGCATTCCAAAAAGAGCCGGGAGATTGCACCGCCGGCCAGCAGTGCCCCCAAAAGCGGCAATGCCAAGCGGCGGTCAGCGGCGCCCAAATTTTCCAATAATAAAATATTAAAGGCCGTTCTGCGCCCCCTCAGCTCTGTTGTGATCGGCCTGCTGGTTGTCGTTTTGGTGTCGATTATTGGGTTTCGGTATGCGGTGCACCATTATTTCTCACCGGTAGACGAAAAATCCACGCAGGAAATAGAGGTAATCATCGAGCGCAACGATTCTCTGAGCACAATTTCTAAAAAGCTGGAAGAAGCGGGGGTGATCCGCAACCATACTGCATTTAAATACTATGTGGATTTTTCGGATATGAGCTCTAAGCTGCTGGCCGGAAAATTTACGCTTTCTCCCAGCATGAGCTTTGACGATATCATCAGCATTTTAAAGCGCCCTTCCGCCGCAGCAGATACCACCAGAATGACTTTTGCCGAAGGTATCACGATCGAGGGCTACGGCAAGCTTTTGGAGAAAGAGAATATCCTCAAAAATTCCGAGACATGGAAGGAGATCGCAAAGACCGGGAAAGATTATACGAAATATAGCTTTATCCAGGAAGTGATAGACAAGCAAAACTCTTCGGAGAAGAAGAGAAACTATATTCTGGAGGGATATTTATTCCCGGATACCTATGAGTTCTATCTCTCTTCCTCTGAGACGCAGATCATCGACCGCTTAATCGCGCAATTCGACCGCGTGTTCACGGATGAATACCGCGCGCGTGCGGAAGAGCTGGGCATGAGCATTGATGACGTCGTAACGCTTGCCTCGATTATCGAAAAAGAGGCAAAGACAGACGATTTTAAAAAGGTTTCGGCCGTTTTCCATAATCGTCTAAATTCAGATATGCCGCTGCAATCCTGTGCGACACATCAGTATTTCATGCCAGTCAAGAAAATCGCCTACAACAGCGAGGAATTGCAGGTGGATTCGCCCTATAACACCTATTTATACGGTGGCC
>JAHZHM010000219.1:1367-2665 GCA_019420265.1 Clostridiales bacterium | reverse complement strand
GCCCCTGCTCGGTATAGCGCACCGTGATTTTGATGTTACCCAGCGCCTGCTTGACCTTCGCATGATCGCTGATCTCAATCCCCTGCCGCAGCACGGCAACTGCCATCGCGCGGTACATCGCGCCCGTATCGAGATAATTGATGCCCAGCCGGCGCGCAACTTCTTTGGCAACCGTGCTCTTTCCCGCGCCAGCCGGCCCGTCAATCGCAATCTGAATCATATGCCCCTCCTATCGCCCCTCTATTTCTTTCGAGACAGCATACTGTCTGCCAAAGCGCACAGCATTTCCGCCTTTGCGCCAAAAATCTCCAGCGCCTTTTTCGCCTCTTCGTTCTTCTCTTTCGCGATGCGCATGGACTGCTCTATGCCAAAGAGGGAGGCATACGTCGTCTTGCCCTCCAGGGCATCCTTGCCTCGGCTCTTTCCCAGTTCTTCTCCGGCAGTAACATCCAAAACATCGTCCACAATCTGAAATACCAGGCCGACATTTTCTCCATAGCGGCGCAGCGCCTCTCGCTGCTGCTGACTCGGGTGGCAAAGTTCCAGGCCGGAGAGCAGCGCGCCTGTGATCATATCCCCTGTTTTATGCGCATGGATATAGGAAAGCTGCTCAAAGCTGATCTCTTTTCCCTCCAAGAATACATCTTGAACTTGCCCAGCAATCATACCCGCAACGCCTGCCGCACGCGCCATAATGTTCATTGCCTGCAAATGCGCCGCAGCGTTTTGTGGATGGCGCAGCGCATTTTCTAGCATGACCTCATAGGCATAATTGAGCAGCCCATCGCCGGCCAGAATCGCCTGCGCCTCGCCAAACACCACATGATTTGTGGCGCGTCCGCGGCGCAGCGTATCGTTGTCCAAAGCCGGAAGATCGTCGTGAATTAGAGAGTAGGTGTGAATCATCTCGATGGCGCAGGCCAAATCCAGCGCCTCCTCCCGGTCTCCACCCAAAAGCTCATTGGCCATCAGGTTCATGGCCGGGCGAATGCGCTTGCCGCCGGCTTCCAGGCTATAGGCCATGGAATCGCGCAAAAGCTGCGGCGCATCGTTCTCCATCAGCTGAGAAAGCCGCGCCTCCACTGCCGCTTTGAGCTCTGCCAATTTCTCTTTCATTTGCATTCCTCCGCCTGCCGCTCGGCTGCCAAAAGTGTATTATCCAAAAGCATTGTAATCGTCATCGGGCCGACGCCACCGGGTACCGGCGTGATGAAGGCCGCCTTCTGCTCTGCCTCATCGAATTTCACATCGCCCTTTAGCTTGCCCTCTACCCTGGAAGTGCCCACGTCGATCACAAC
>JAHZHM010000219.1:0-1357 GCA_019420265.1 Clostridiales bacterium | reverse complement strand
TATATTCGCCCGTGAGAAATTCCGGCCGGCCAAGAGCCGCCACCAGAATATCTGCCTGTGCGCAAATCTGCTTTAAATTTTGAGTTTTAGAGTGGCACATGGTTACCGTTGCGTTTTCATTCAGCAGCAGCATCGCCACTGGCTTGCCCACAAGATTGCTCCGGCCGACCACCACGGCATTTTTCCCTGCCATGGAAACTCCTGTGCTGCGAATCAGCTCAATCACGCCCCGGGGCGTGCAAGAGACCAGCCCGGGCAGGCCGGATGCCAGTGCGCCGGAGTTTGCCACAGTCAGCCCGTCCACATCTTTTCTGGGATCGATGCGCTCCAGCACAGCCTGTTGGCTTAAATGCGCGGGCAGCGGGAACTGCACCAGCAGACCGTGAATATCCTCTCTGGCGTTGTATTCATCCACCAGCGCGAGCAGTTCTTCCTGCGTCGTCTCCACAGGCAAGCGCCGCACCTCGGATTTCATGCCCAGCGCGACACACGCCTTTTCCTTGTTATTGACATATACATGCGAGGCAGGATCGTCTCCCACCAAAATCACAGCCAAACCCGGAGCATAGCCGTGTTTTTTCTCAAATACTGCAACCTTCTCTTTGAGCTCGCCGCGGATCTTCTCCGCCAGCGCTTTTCCGCTTACGATAACTGCCATTTCATTTCCCTTCTGCCAAATAAATATTTCTCGCCTGCATAGCCAGCCCGCAAGCGTTATCCGCCGCATACTGGATACCCGCAAACTGCAAACCGCATAACCGCCGCTGCAAGAAGCTGCGCAGATATGTGCTGCTCATGACGCCGCCAAACAGCAGAACTGGCTCAATGCCCGTCTCTGCCCGGGCATTCACGATGAGCTTTTCCAGCGTCTTGCCGATGCACTTCATCGCCGAAGCGGCGATATCCTCCCGGGGCATGCCCTGCTCTAAAAAGCGCTTTGCCGCCGTTTCCGCTCCGGAAAAACTGACATTGCAGCCCCTGACATAAGAGCGGATAGTCTGCGCCTCTCCCCGCTCTGCCAGCGCCGTCAGTTCCGGCCCTGCCGGGAAACGCAGGCCAAGTGCTTGTCCCACGCGATCGACCAGCTGCCCAGCGGCAATATCCTGCGTGCCGCCCAAGGGCAAAATCTCTCGAATGATATTGTTTTCTACGGTAACGCACAGCAAATCCGTTGTGCCGCCCGAAACATGCAGCGCCAAAAATTGCCCTTGCATTTTGCGCTCCAGAAGCGCTGCGCCGATATGCCCATGCTGATGCGTCAGCGGATAAAACGCTGCTCCTGCCGATTTTGCCACGGCCTTCCCAAAACTTTCGGAAACAGCAAAGACGGGCATATAGGAGCCTTCTACCGGCCGGG
>JAHZHM010000218.1:5900-6131 GCA_019420265.1 Clostridiales bacterium | reverse complement strand
CCAAAACGCGGCCGCCGGAGGTATAGAATTTCCCATTTTCCAATTTCGTTCCGGCGTGGAACACGACGACACCATCCGAAACCTCATCCAGGCCGCTGATCTCCTTGCCCTTTTCATAGTGCTCCGGGTATCCACCGGATGCCATCACAACGCAGAGCGCCGCGCCCGGCTCAAATTCCAACGTGATTTCGGAAAGCCGCTCTTCTATGACGGCCTCAAAAATCTCCAGCA
>JAHZHM010000218.1:4658-5890 GCA_019420265.1 Clostridiales bacterium | reverse complement strand
TTTTCATCCGGAACAGCACGCTCTGCGCCTCAGGATCGCCAAACCGGGCATTATACTCCAAAAGCTTGGGGCCGTCTTTGGTCAGCATCAGCCCAAAGAAGATGACGCCCTTAAATGGCCGCCCCTCTGCATTGAGGGCATCCACCGTCGGGCGGATGATCTCCCGCTCCACTTGCTGCTGAATCTCCGGGGTATATTTGGGCGTGGGCGAAAAAGTACCCATGCCGCCTGTGTTCAGCCCTTCATTGTTATCCCGCGCTCTTTTATGATCCTGCGCGCTGGCCATGGGCAGAATGGTGTGCGAATCTGTGAAAGTCAGCACGGAAACCTCTGGCCCCTCCAAAAGCTCCTCGATGACGACAGTGTTGCCCGCCGCGCCAAAGGCCTTATCCAGCATGACCTGCCGCACAGCCTGCTCGGCCTCCTGCCGGGTTTTGCAGATCAGCACGCCTTTGCCCAGCGCCAGGCCATCTGCCTTGACGACCAAAGGAATTTTTGCCGTTTTGACATACTCCAGCGCCTTCTGTGCGTCCGAAAAAGTCTCATACTCCGCTGTGGGGATGTGGTATTTCTTCATCAGCTCTTTGGAGAACGCCTTGCTGGCCTCGATAATGGCCGCATTTTTCTTTGGCCCAAAAGCCCGGATGCCCTCTTTTTCCAGCGCATCCACCATGCCCATGGCCAGCGGATCATCCGGCGCCACTACCACCAGATCCATCTTCTCCCGCTTCGCAAAAGCCACCATATTTTCAATATCCGTCGCCGCAATATCCACACAAGTTGCGATCTGAGAAATGCCGCCATTGCCCGGCGCACAATATAGCTCCGGCTTTTTGGGGCTTTGCGCGAGTTTCCATAGGATGGTGTGCTCTCTTCCGCCGCCGCCAACTACCAATATTTTCATCTGCTCTCTTCTCCTTCTCCTGTTCGCTACCGGCCGAGAACGGGCGGCAGCAAAAGAGCCCAAAAAGCAGCAAGGGAGCCCGGCATATTGCCGTGCTCCGCTTCTGCCCGTTCTGATTAGTGTTTGAAATGGCGCATGCCCGTAAAGACCATAGCGATGCCCTTTTCATCTGCCAAATCGATGGATTCCTGATCCCGAATGGATCCGCCCGGCTGGATGATGGCCGTAATCCCGGCTTTTGCCGCCTCTTCCACGCAATCCGAGAAGGGGAAGAAAGCATCCGAAGCCAGAACAGCGCCCTTCACTGCCTCGCCGCTGCGCTCAATCG
>JAHZHM010000218.1:4164-4648 GCA_019420265.1 Clostridiales bacterium | reverse complement strand
ATCGCGGAAACCGTCGCCCAGATGCGGTTCACCTGCCCCGGCCCAATGCCCAGCGAGCAGTTATCCTTGCCAATGGCAATGCCGTTGGATTTGATGTGTTTGACGATCTTCCAGGTGAAGAGCAGGTCTTCCATCTCTTTTTCCGTCGGCGCGCGCTTGGTAACGACTTTGAGCTCACCATCCAGCAGTGCATTGTCCGTCTCCTGCACCAAAAGGCCACCCAAAACGCTCTTGATCTCCAGCTTCTCCTCTCCGTTTCTGCGGATGGAGGGCAGTTTCAGCACGCGCAGATTCTTCTTTTTGCAGAGAATCTCCAGCGCTTCTTTGGTATAATCCGGCGCAATGATGATCTCCAGGAAGATTTTCGCCATCTCTTCCGCCGTTTTCGCGTCTACCGTCTCGTTTACAGCGACGATGCCGCCGAAAATCGAAGTCGGGTCTGCCTGATAAGCCTTGGTATAGGCTTCGTAAACCGAATCCGCCT
>JAHZHM010000218.1:0-4154 GCA_019420265.1 Clostridiales bacterium | reverse complement strand
GGCCGACAGCCGCAATGCCGTCGAACTCCCGCAGCTGCGCCAGAGCCGCATTGGCATCGTTGATGTTATTATAGGAAAGCTCCTTGCCGTTGAGCTGCTCGGCGATGGCCAAGCTCCCTTCTACGGGCAGCGGCGCCCGATAGAAAGCGGCGCGCTGGTGCGGGTTTTCCCCATAGCGCATGTCCTGCGCCTTTTCGTAGGTAACGGTAAATTTTTCGGGCAGATCGTTTCCGGTGATCTTTCTCAGATAGGAGGAGATCAGCGCATCATAGGCGGCAGTCGTCTCGAAAACTTTGGCCGAGAGATAGAACTTGGTCTCTTTGGAAACGCCGCCGGCTTTGAGCTCGTCCAGAACTTTGCCGTAGTCCGCCGCATCCGTGATCACGGCGACATCCTGCCAGTTTTTCGCCGCCGCCCGCAGCATGGAGGGGCCGCCAATATCGATATTTTCAATGGCATCTTCCAGCGTGCAGTTCTCTTTGGAAATCGTCTGCTTAAAAGGATAGAGATTGACCGCGACCACGTCAATCGGCTCAATCTCCAGCTTTTTGAGCTGCTCCATGTGTTCGGGATTGGAGCGCATAGCCAAAATGCCAGCATGAATTTTCGGGTGCAGCGTTTTCACCCGGCCATCCAGGCACTCCGGGAAACCGGTGATCTCGGAAACGCCCGTTACTGGGACGCCCGCCTCGGAAAGCGCGCGTTTTGTCCCGCCCGTCGAAAGCACTTCAAAGCCCAATTCGACCAACCCTTTTGCAAAATCGACAATCCCGGTCTTATCCGAGACGCTCAAAAAAGCTCTTGCCATCTTGTTTCTCCTTATTCAAACAAATTCAATCCTATCGGATTGTTACTTTTCTTCCCTGCACCAGCAGCCGATCCGCGCAGAACAGCGCTACAGCCTCGGGCAAAATTTCATGCTCGACCTCTAAGATGCGCTGCTGCAAGCTCTCCGCCGTATCCTCCGGCAAAACGGAGACCGCCCGCTGCAAGATGATCGGGCCGGTATCCGCGCCTTCATCTACAAAGTGCACCGTCGCCCCCGAGACTTTCGCCCCGTAATCCAGCACTGCCTGATGCACCCGCAGCCCATAATATCCCTTGCCGCAAAAGGAAGGGATGAGCGATGGGTGGATATTGATGATTTTGTTGGGATACGCCTCGATCATCTGCTTGCCCAAAATGCTGAGGTACCCCGCCAAAATCACGCCTTCCGCGCCGTATTCGCGCAGGGCGCCGAGATTTGCATCGAAAAATGCCTGCTCATCCGGGTAGTCCTTTTTGCAGATGACGATGCCGGGAATCCCCGCCTTTTTGGCGCGCTCCAGCGCATAGACTCCGGGTTTGCTCGCAATGACGACGGCAATCTCTCCCGGGATTTTCCCGCTCTGCACGCCGTCAATGACGGATTGCAGATCCGTCCCGCCGCCCGAAACCATCACAGCCAGCCGCTTCACAGGACAACCACCCCGCCCTGCTCGCCGGCTTTGACTTCGCCGATGATCTGCGCGTGATCATCCGTGTTTGCATTGATATAGGCGGTAATCTCATCCGCCTTGTCCGCATCCACGACGAACACCATACCAATGCCCATATTGAACGTATTATAAGATTCTCTGGGCTCCAGGCCAGTTCCTGCTACCAGCATGCGGAAAATTTCCGGAAGCTCATAAGATTTGGAATCGACATAGGCGCAAACGCCTGCTGGGAAAATGCGCGCCAGCTTTTCATAGAAGCCGCCGCCCGTGATATGGGCGATGCCCTTAATCTCGTATTTGCTCGCCACATCCAGCACGGTTTTGACGTAGATCTTGGTGGGAATCAGCAGCTCTTCGCCCAGCGTATGCCCCAGGCCCTCCACATACTGGTCCAGCGCTTTTCTCTCCATGGGGAACACTTTGCGCACCAGCGAGAAGCCATTGGAATGGATGCCGCTGCTGCTAAGGCCGATGAGTGCCTGCCCGGGCGCGATTTTCTCGCCCGTGATGAGCTTTTCCTTGCTGACGATGCCCGTGGTAAACCCGGCAATATCATATTCGCCTTTGGCGTAGAAATCCGGCATTTCCGCCGTCTCACCGCCCACCAGTGCACAGCCGGCCTGCAGGCACCCCTCGGAGATGCCCTTGACGATCTGCGCCGCAATTTCCGGCTTCAATTCGCCCGTGGCGATATAATCCAGGAAGAACAGCGGTTTTGCCGCATGGCAGACGATATCGTTGACGCACATAGCCACGCAGTCGATGCCGACAGTATCGTGCTTATCCATCACAAACGCAGCTTTGAGCTTGGTGCCCACGCCATCCGTTCCGGCGATGAGCACATCCTCTCCCAGCGCATACATGCTGCCAAAGCTGCCCAGCCCCGTCAGGACGTTGCCATCAAAAGTTCTGTTGGCATACTCCTTCATCAGCCGCACCGCTTCATATCCTCTATGGACATCCACACCTGCATCCGCATAGGTGATCTTCTTTTTATTTTCACTCATCTTTTTCTTCCTCTTTCGTGTCATCCTGGCTCAGCATCTTTGCAAGATCCAGCTTTTTCGTCTCCTCGCAGCAACGAATAATATCCATCGGGTAGTGCCCGTCGAAACAGCCCGTGCAGAAATTGCAGCCCGCGCCCTCAACGGTTTTGAGCAAATCCTCTTTGGTCAGGTAGTAAAGAGAATCCGCGCCGATCAACTTGCGAATATCCTCTACTGTTTTTGTCGAGCCAATCAGCTGGTCGTGCGAAGGCGTATCGATGCCAAAGAAGCACGGGAATGCCACCGGCGGCGAGCTGATGAGCATATGCACCTCTCTCGCCCCTGCCAGCCGCAGCATCTCGACAATCTTTCGGCTGGTCGTCCCTCGGACGATGGAATCATCGATGAGGACGAGTTTTTTGCCATAGACATTCTTCTTGAGCGCATTCAGCTTGAGCTTGACGCCCCGTTCCCGCAGCGACTGGCTGGGCTGGATGAACGTCCGGCCGACATAGCGGTTCTTGGCCAGCGCCTTTTTATAGGGAATGCCGGATTCCTCTGCATAGCCGGCCGCGGCAGGCGTCGCCGAATCCGGGACATCCGCCACCATATCCGCCTTCACCGGGCAGGCATGCGCCAAGCGGCGACCCATGTTCTCCCGGGCGCGGTAGACGCTGATGCCGTCGATATCCGAATCTGGCCGGGCAAAATAGACATATTCAAAAATGCAGAGCGCTGTGTCGTCTGCAAAATTCGTCTGATGGGAATGGAAGCCATCCTCGTCGATGACGATAATCTCCCCAGGGCGCACATCCCGGATAAACTCCGCATCGATGGCATCAAATGCACAGGATTCGGATGCGATAACGAAGTTATCATCCAGCTTGCCCACGGCCAGCGGCCGAATCCCCTGGGGATCGCGCACGGCGATGAGGGAGTTTTGCGTCGCAATCACCAGCGCGTAGGAGCCTCTGACGATGCGCATCATGTTTTTGATGGCCTGAACGATATCGTCCGTCTTGCTGCGGGCGATCAGATATGCCATCACTTCCGTATCGATGGTCGTCTGGAAAATCGCGCCTTCGTCCTCCAGCTTTTCGCGGACGATCTGCGCGTTGATCAGGTTGCCGTTATGCGCCATGGCCATCTGCCCGCCGCGGTAGCTCATGACAACAGGCTGCGCATTTAGAACCTGGCTATCGCCGGTTGTGGAATAGCGGACATGCCCAATGCCCAGCTTCGCGCCGGACAGCGCATCCAGCCCGCCCTTAAACACTTCCGAGCACAGCCCCATATCCTTATGGCAGCGGAAGCCCTTGCCATCCGAAACGGCAATGCCGGCGCTCTCCTGCCCGCGGTGCTGCAGGGAAAACAGGCCGATATAGCAAGCCTCTGCCGGATCGAACTTTCCATCCGCCACATAGATGCCAAAGACGCCGCACTCTTCGTGCATGGCGTCGTCCATTGGCTTGATTCTCTCGTATCTCTCGTTTTTCTTCATTCTTTGCATAAGTTACACACCCATCAGGCGGTGCAAAATCTCTTGATATGCCTCTTCCACGCCGCCGAGATCCTGGCGGAAGCGGTCCTTATCCAGCTTAGCGCCGGTCTTGCTGTCCCAGAAGCGGCAGGTATCCGGAGAAATCTCGTCTGCCAGGACAATCTCTCCATGGAAACGGCCAAATTCCAG
>JAHZHM010000217.1 GCA_019420265.1 Clostridiales bacterium | reverse complement strand
CTCTATTTGCTCCAAAAGCGCAGCGCTGGCTGCGCTGCGTGCAACGATGATGACCGAAAGCCCACCAGGGCTTTGCAGCAGGTTTCCGGTATCTAAAAATCCCCGGAGATTGATGGCGGCCCCGGAAAACTCCGCATGAATGAGGTAGTCCGCCCCTGCTTTCGGGTGGGGCGTGCGCAGGAATAATTCCAAAAGCGTGATGCCCGCGGCCAGGCCAAGCAGGATATAGCGCAAAATAGGAAGCCCGAGATAGGCGCCATGAATTGGCGCATCCAGCGCCAGCATGGCAAATAAGATGCAGCCGCCAAAGAGAAAAGAGCACAGAAGCGCCAGGCCGCAGCGCAGGAAATACCGCTTGGCCGGGCGGGCGCCCATAGGCAGGCACATGATAGCCAGCCCAGCGCATTTAAAGATAAATCCGCCGAGCGGCGGAAAAGCCAGCGCCAGGACGGAATAGAGCGCGCCAATTCCTGCTCCTGCGCTGACGCGGGAGAATTTGACGCGCTTTTCACTCAGGCGCGTGGCAAAAAATAAGATGATAAAGTCCATCAGGAAGTTATCCAGAAGGACCAGCTCGATATATACCTTTTTCATTTCCCTCACCCGGGCACAGTATATCCTACTCACTTTTCAAAAAATGTAGAACTGTGGGATGCAAAAAGCGCACAAAATGGCGAATGTGTAAAAAATGAAGGAGAGTATTTTCATCCTGCATTTTTTGTGTATAATATAGACTGGAAGTATTTTTTGAATAGATCATACTCTAAGAGAGGAAGCGAAGGAATATGGCCATGAGAAAAACCAAAATTGTCGCGACGCTGGGGCCGGCCAGCAGCGATGTGCAGATCATCAAACAGCTCATTTGCGCCGGAATGGATATCGCGCGCTTCAATTTTTCGCACGGCGATCACCGCGAACAGCTTGGCCGCCTTTTGGCGCTCAAACAGGCGCGGGAAGAGCTGGGCAAACCGGTGGCGGCACTTTTGGATACCAAAGGCCCGGAAGTGCGCCTGGGGCGGTTTGAAGGCGGAAAGGCCGAGCTTTTGGCCGGAGAGAACTTTACGCTGACCACGGCAGATATACTGGGCACGGCCAAGCGCGCAAGCGTCTCGTATAAGCGCCTGCCCATGGATGTGCGGGCGGGAGATACCATCCTTCTGGATGACGGCAATATCGAGCTTTGCGTTCAGCGCGTCTGCGGCTCCGAGATTGAGACGCAGATTCTCGATGGCGGCATCATTTCGGATCGCAAGGGCGTGAACCTGCCGGGTGTGCATCTGAATATGCCCTATATGAGC
>JAHZHM010000216.1 GCA_019420265.1 Clostridiales bacterium | reverse complement strand
ACAGGGAAAATCGAATCCTCGTGCAGCACGGAAGCGCCCATATAGGAGAGCTCCCGCAGTTCTTTATAGGTGATCGTATCGATTTTGCACGCATGCTTGACGATGCGTGGATCGGCCATGAAAAACCCGGAAACATCCGTCCAGTTCTCATAGAGATCTGCGCCTGCCGCCGCCGCGACAATCGCCCCAGTAACATCCGAACCGCCCCGGGAAAACGTCTTGATGCTGCCATCGCTCATGCTGCCGTAAAAGCCCGGAATCACCGCCCGCGGGCAATCTTTCAGGCGTTTCGAGAGCGCGGAAATCGTCTGCGCCTCATCGTATTTGCCGCGCTTATCGAAGAAAATGACCTCCGCCGCATCGATAAATTCATACCCCAGCAGATCTGCCAAAAGCAGGCCGTTTAAGAATTCGCCTCGGCTGGCGGCATAATCCGCGTCGGCTCCGGCCAGAATCTTTTCCAGAATTTCTTCCAGATATTCCTCGATTTTAATGCTTAGCCCAAGGCCATTGCGAATGTCGATAAACCGCGTGCGAATTTTCTTGTAAATCGCCTCGTAATCATGCCCGTATTCCGCCGAACGCTGCAATAAATACAGCAAATCCGTCACTTTCTCATCATCCGGCGTGCGCTTGCCCGGCGCCGAAGGGACAACATATTTGCGGCGCTCATCTGCCTGTATAATCTCTTTGACTTTTAAAATCTGCTTTGTGTTTGCAAGGGATGTTCCCCCAAACTTTGCGACGGTAATCGCCATTTCTCTACTCCTCTTCGGAATCCGTTAGCTCTTCTACTTCCAGCGCGTCATCGGCAAACTCCTGCCGGATGCGATAGCCTCTTCTTTTGGTCGTCGTAAATTCCGCGCTTTCAAATTCATCTTCTTCCGGCTCGGCATTTTGCGGCGCCTGCTCTGCCTCTTCTTCCGGTTCCTCTTCCTTGGGCAGGTTTGCGATCAGGCGGCATTCAAGATAGTATCTCTTATCCTTTGCCTCGCCCAGCGAGAAGCTCTTTTTGGGCAAAACGCCAAAGCTCGCCAGCGTATCAAAGAATGTGTCTTTCTCCATAGCCGGCATGATGAAGCCCAGCGTGTCGTATTGCCGCGTCAGCTCCTCCAGCTCCTCGTCGCCATGCACATATTCCAGCTTGCAGGCCGGGAACTCCCGGATGAAGTTCTCCAAAACAGGCTGCAGCTCTTCCACAATCATGGAAGAAGTCGGCGAATAGATCTCAATTCTGCCTGCGCTGTCTTTGCTGGAGAAGAAGATCGTCTGCGCCGCATCGCTCTGCTGCAAATTGGGCTTTCTTCTGGAAAAGACCAGCCGCGCATCCGCGCCAGAGGCATTGAGCCGATCCACAATATACTGCACACATTTAGATGTATTCAACCCGGAGATCGTCCTATGAATGGGCTTAATCGTCAGCCCATCGTCGTAAATATTGATCAGCTCGCAAAGCACATAGCGCAGCGGGCTTTCTGCTCTCTGTTCGGGCGTAAGCCGCTCTTTGGCCTGTTCCCAAACAGCCTTGGCCGTCGCCAAGGAATGGTTGCCGTCGCCCACGCAGAAACGCATGCCATCCTTCAGCGGCAGCGCTGCCAGCGCCTGCATGATCTCGTGCTCTGTCTCTTTATTATTGATGAAATAGCCCGTAATGCGGCCGCCGTTCATCATCAGCTCAAAATCGTAAACCTTGGGGAAAAATTCCTTTTTCTGCCAAACGGGCTCGATGACGGTTTTGTTCTTATCGTCCATCAAAAGCATGATGTGCGGCATTTCAATATCCGCGCCGTTGCGAATCTCGATTCTGGGCGGAATGCGCTCAGCGATCACTTCTTCGCTGGGGCGCACCACCGGGTTTTTATATGGCTCGTTCTCATACTCCTCCAGGTCGACGTTGACCATCAGCCCTTTTCTGACGACGCCATCGATATAGCGCTCGACCAAAATAAAGCCGGGCGGCAGCAAGTTGAGCACGCCGTCTTCGATATAGCTGCGCATGATCTCTTTTGCAGAGGCAATGCGCTCCGCCTTTTCAGGAGTATCCAGGTAAATTTCGGGCAGCATCACATGCAGCGCGGAAGGGCTGCTGCCTACAAAGCGCTCAACGTCATTCCAGTACTGCTGATTCTGGGTGAACTGATCGCAGGCGATCACCGCCCATTTGCGCATATTTGTCTTTTCATCCGGAATGAGAATCTCCGGGACTGCAACGCCGATACCCTTGCCAAATTCCATAAAACAGTCACCTTTCTTTCGGGGGCATCCGATCCCCGTGCCCGTTCTTTCGGGCTAACCTAGCAGATGCAAACGATCTCGCATAGTCTAACGGATATACTATATCACACCCGCCAAATTGCTTCAACTTTTTTTACTTTAAATTCAAAAAAACGTAACGTTTGAGCCAAATAGCAGGCCTTTTGCATTGACTTTTTCCCCGCCTTGATATATATTTTAGAAGATAGAACATATCAGATTGGCGCAGCGGAATAGTATTTTGGGTTATCCCTTCAAGAGAGCCGGCCCCAGGCTGAAAAGCCGGCAGGAATGCCCAGAGGAACTCACCGCAGAGATGCGCAGCAAAAAAGCGTCGCCCTCGGGCGGAAAAAGAGTGGTACCGCGGAAGTTTTCGTCTCTTTAGCAAGGGGCGATTTTTTTCATTTTTCAGTATTTTGCTATCCTGCTAAGCGAAAAATAGCAATAAGGGCAAGGCAAAAAAAGATTTCATATAAAGGAGCCAAAGCGTTGAATTTACCTGAGGTTGAAAAAAAGTGGCAAAAAAAATGGGCAGAAACGAATCTATACAAATTCGACAAGCACAGCGATAAGCCCAAGAAATACGTTCTGGAGATGTTCTCCTATCCTTCCGGCGCAAAGCTGCATGCCGGGCATTGGTATAACTACAGCCTGGCAGATACCTATGCCAGATATCTGCGCATGAAGGGCTTTAATGTGTTCCATCCGATGGGGTTTGACGCATTCGGCCTGCCGGCGGAAAACTATGCCATCAAGACGGGCATCCACCCGGAAGATTCCACCCTCGCCAATATCGAGACGATGGAAGGCCAGCTCAAAGCCATGGGCGCCTCCTTCGACTGGGATTACGAGCTCAAAACCTGCATGCCCGATTACTATAAGTGGACGCAGTGGTGCTTTTTGCAGCTGTATAAAAAGGGCCTGGCCTACCGCAAGGCCGCGCCGGTCAACTGGTGCCCCCATTGCCAGACGGTTCTGGCAAACGAGCAGGTGGTAGAGGGCGCGTGCGAGCGCTGCCACTCCACAGTAACCCGCAAGCATTTGACCCAGTGGTTCTTCAAGATCACAGATTACGCCGAAGAGCTGCTTTCCGGCCTGGAAAAACTGGATTGGCCGGAAAAGACCAAACTCATGCAGAAAAACTGGATCGGCAAATCCGTGGGCGGCGAAGTTACCTTCCAGCTGGAAAAAGGCGGCGAGTTTACGGTTTTCACGACCCGCGCCGATACGCTCTATGGCTGCACTTATGTCGTCATCTCGCCGGAAAATCCGCTGATCGAGGAAATTACAACGCCCGAGCAAAAGCAGGCTGTCAAAGAATATCAGGAATATGCCGCCAAAGCGACGGAGATCGATCGTCTCTCCACAACGCGGGAAAAGACTGGCGTCTTTACCGGAGCCTACGCCATTAACCCGATCAACGGCCGCAAAGTTCCCATCTGGGCGGCGGATTACGTGCTGGCCAGCTACGGAACGGGTGTTGTCATGGCGGTTCCTGCACACGATGAGAGAGACTTTGCCTTTGCCACCAAATATAACCTGCCCATCGAGCGCGTTATCAAGGCAAAAACAGAGGGCGAAGATGATTCCCTGCCCTATACGGGCTACGGCGTGCTGGTAAACAGCGAAAATCTGGATGGGATGGGCGTAGAAGAGGCGCGCAAAACCATGCTGGAAAACCTCAAAGCCCAAGGAAAAGGCGGCCCCAAGGTCAACTATCGCTTAAGAGACTGGCTGATCTCCCGCCAGCGCTATTGGGGCGCTCCCATCCCGATCATCCATTGCCCACATTGCGGCGATGTGCCCGTGCCCGAGGAAGATCTGCCTGTCCGCCTGCCCTATGATGTGGATTTCACGCCAGACGGCACTTCCCCCTTGGCAAAGCATGAAGGCTTTATGAACGTCACCTGCCCTAAGTGCGGCGCGCCTGCTCGGCGGGATGCGGATACCATGGATACTTTCGTCTGCTCCTCCTGGTATTACCTGCGCTACCCGGATAACAAAAACGATGAGATGGCCTGGGATCCCGCCATCATCAACGAGCTGCTGCCTGTGGATAAATACATCGGCGGCGCAGAGCATGCCTGCATGCATTTGCTCTATGCCCGCTTCTTTACCAAAGCCTTCCGGGATATGGGCTATCTGAATTTCGACGAGCCTTTCGCCTCTCTGGTGCACCAGGGCACGATTCTCGGGCCGGATGGCGAAAAGATGAGCAAATCCCGCGGCAATGTCATCTCGCCGGATGATTATGTCAACAAATTCGGTTCAGATGCGTTTCGCATGTATTTGGGCTTCGGCTTCTCGTATATCGAGGGCGGCCCTTGGAGCGATGGCGGCATCAAATCTGTGCATAAGTACCTGGAACGCGTCGAGCGCCTGGTGGATCGCGCCCTTGCCGCAGAGGGCAGCAAGCAAAAAGGCAAAGAAGAAAAGGATGTGGATTTCGTTCTGCACAGCACCATCAAGAGTGTCGGCACAGATATCGAAGCCTTCTCCTTCAACACAGCGATTGCCCGGCTCATGGAGCTGACCAATGCCATGTATCGCTATATGGATGGCCCGTCCGACGGCGAATACGCCAGAAGCGTCTGCAAAAATCTGCTCCTGCTGCTGGCGCCTTTCGCACCCCACTTCAGCGAAGAGCTCTGGGAGAGAATGGGCGGAGATTACAGCATCTTCAACCAGCCCTTCCCCACTTTCGACGAGAGCGCGCTGCAAAAGGAGGAGATCGAATATCCTCTGCAGATCAACGGCAAAGTGCGCGAGCGCTTCAGCGTGCCCACCAGCTTTGGCAAAGAGGATCTGGAGACGTATGTCAAAGAAAACTTTGCCTCTTATTTCGAGGGCAAGCAGGTGGTGAAAACCATCATCGTCCCGGGGAAGATCGTCAATATCGTCGTCAAATAGCAAATTATTTTTAAACAAAAAGAGCCGCTGGGAATTTTTTCCTAGCGGCTCTTTTTTATGCTCATTTTTCCAAATCAGCAAATATTTTCTATTTGAGATGCGGCGCATGCTTGAAGAAATTGCAAGTTTAAATTTTTTCTTGGCGCACAACCTAAATTTGAAAACATGTTGATAGGAGGATTTGCTTATGAAGGACCAAGTAATTCGCTGCCAGATTGAAAGCTGCATTCACAATTCGCCAGATCATTTCTGCCAGCTAAGGACGATAAAAGTTGCGCCGTGTGCGCCAAAAAGCTTTGACAATGTGGCAAATAAAAGCGACAGCATGTGCTCAAATTTTCAAAAGAAGGAGGCGACACTATTTTGATCAGCAAAATTACCTGCGAGGCCAGAGAGTGTGTGCATAACACAGATGGCCAGTGCGAGAGCGGCATGGTGCGGGTAGATAAATTCCAGAATAACTATGGGGCCGTTGCGTTTTGCGATTCGTTCGCAAAACCGGGCAGCCTGCGCGCAATGACTTGCGGCAATTTGCCCTGTGCGGGCGCAGTCACAAGCTATGCGGGCATTGTTCGGGCAGAAGAGCAAGGGCTTTCCGAGGAAAATACCCCCGTGCATTCGGATTTTATCTCCTGCAATGCCCGGGATTGCATCTATAATCAGAGCAATTTCTGCGCCGCAAACCGCATCACCATCGAATCGCCGGAAGATACCGACGGCACGCTATCTGTTTGCGAAACTTACGAGCGCAGACCATTCTAACAGTTTATCCAAAAACCGAAAAAACAATGCAATCTATGCAAAAAACGGCGCAACCGCCGTTTTTTGCTTTCTACTCGCTCGCCTTTCAAACCTTAATCGCATCCCCGCACTTTGCCTTGCGTGCTATTTTAAAAAGCGCTCCATCCTTCTTCTTTACGAAAATACTCTGATTTTCATTGATACCGCAAAGCGTCAGGCCAATCTGCCCTTTGGCAATCTGCGGATGGCGCAAGATGCGCGCCTTATCATGGCAAACTGCAAATTTCGTCAGCGCCAAATAGGAAAATTTTTCATCTTCATAAGGTGCGTCTCCGCCTTTGAGCAGCTTATGAAGGCGGCTTCTGGGCACGCGGCAGGTAAAATGGCACCAATCCTGCTCCATCAGCCGGCAGGGTTGCTCGTGCGGGCAGGGCGCCGCAATATGCGCTCCTCTCTGCACGAGTTTTCGCCGCATCTCCTCTATCTGCGCAAAAGCCGCGGGCGTTCCGGGCTCGATGATGAGCAGCATCCCTTCCGCCGCCTCCCAAAGCTTTTGCAGCACCGCCCACCGCGTCTCCGACGATAGCTCTCCCAAGACATAGGATGCCACGACCAGCTCGGCCTTGGGTAATGGCGCATCGGCCGTCAAATCCGCCGCCAGCCATTCCGCCTCTTGCAACGTCTCCGAGCCTTCGCGCATCAGCTCCTGCCCCAGCTGACGCATCGCCGCTTCCCTCTCCCGGCAGGTAACCTGTTCCAAAGGCAGCAGCGCATCTGCCGCCCAGCAGGCTGCTCCCGTTCCGGCGCCGACATCCAACAGCGTTTTTGGCGCAAAATCCGTCGCCTCCAGCGTATACTCCAGCGCCGCCGCGACTGCACCAAACGTCGCCGGCATGCGGGCCAGCGCATAGGCCGCCGCCTCCAAGTCCCCTCTCAACAGCGTTTTGCCTCGCCCAGTCTCCTGGCGGTAGCGCCGGCTAATCTCTTCCGCTGCATTTTTTAGTTGCGCCATCGGGTATCTGGCAGCCAATTGCTGAATGGCGTTTGTCAGTGCGACTGGAAATTCCAAGGCTCTCTCCTTCTATGCCGGCGCATAGGCCGACCGATATATCATATCAACATTATATCCCGCACCCCGCCGCCTGCGCAACGCTTTTTCGCGCTCCACTACCCTAAGTTCTCATAAAAAGAGCACCCTTGTGGGTGCCCCTTTTGCTCTATTTCTCCAGCTTGCGCATATAGTTGGCATAATGTGCAAACACAATGCCCGGCTCTTCCAGCGTGAAATCCCAGCGCTTGACCCATTCCAGCGAGAAATAGCCCTCATAGCCTTTTTCCAGCAGCAGCTCGATGGCCTGCTGCACCGGAACATTTCCATGCCCGATCATGTGATACTGCACTTTATCGAACTTCTCAAACGCCTTAACCGAATCTTTGACATGCACATGGCGCACCAAATCGCCGATATTGGCGTAGGTCTGCTCGGGCGTCTCTCCGAAAAACTGGGCCGGATGGTTGATATCCCAGATCACTGCGATGTTCGCTCTGCCCGCATCTGTGATCAGTCTTCTGAGCCGCGCAGTATCGGCATAGACGCCGTTGGTCTCGAGCAGAATCGTAACGCCCTGCTCTGCGGCATAATCCGCAATTTCTGCCAAATGTGCCAAGACAACTTCATCGCTGACATGCCCGCCCGGCGCAGGATAGCTATCTCCCAGCATACGGACGTATTTCGTCCCGATTTTAGCCGCAGTATCTACATAGCGCTTGGCCAGAGCCAGCGTCGCTTCCCATTTTTCCTCCCGGTGCAACTTGCAGGCGGAAGTTAGAATCGGGATTTCCAGCCCCAGCTTTTTCAGCCGCTCCATCGTCTGCTGGCAATTCTCCGCAGAAAACTCCTTCAGATCCGGCGCATCGATGGTCTGCATAATGCCGCGCAGCTCAATGCCGTCGTAGCCCAGGTCTTTCGCAATGGAAAGCACATCTCGAAAGCTCAGCTTGGGGCAGCCGAGCGTGGAAAAACTAAGTTTCATATCCTCTCGCCTCACTTTTATCAAAATCTGCGCTCAAGGCGCCTTTTTTACAGAACACCGAGGAAATTCCTCTCCTTTAATTATTCACGCCAAAGCTTCAAATTCCTCTAAAGCCTGCGCAAATTCCTTCATGCAGATTTCCACCGCCTCACCGACCTCGATGCCGGCCTTGCGCAAAAGCTCCATGGGATAATCGCTGCCGCCGCCCGAGAGAAATGCCTTGTATTTTTCCAGCATACCCGGCTCTTCTTCCAGCTTATGGACGATGGCGCAGGCGCAGGAAAAGCCCGTCGCATATTTATAGACGTAGAAAGCGTTATAGAAATGCGGAATACGCGCCCATTCATAGGAGATGGTCTCGTCCTCTCCCATATCCGGCCCGTGATAGAGCGCGTTGAGCTTGCCGTAAGTCTCGCAGAGGGATTGCACAGTCAGCGGCTCCCCTCTCTCGGCCATCTCGTGCGCCAGCATCTCAAATTCTGCAAACATCGTCTGCCGCAGCACCGTCGTGCGGAACTGATCGATATAGTGGTTGAGAATATACTTTTTGAGCTTCGCATCCTTCACCGTGCGCAAGAGATGCTTTGTCAGCAAAATTTCGTTGACCGTCGATGCCACTTCCGCCACAAAGATGGCGTAGCCCGCCGTGGGATAGGGCTGAGCAGCATCCGAATAGAAGGAATGCATGGCGTGCCCCAGCTCATGCGCAATGGTGAAAACGCTGTCCAGGTCATCCCGGTGGTTGAGCAGCACATAGGGATGTGTCCCATACGCGCCCCAGGAATACGCGCCCGAGGTTTTTCCCTTATTTTCAAACACATCGATCCATCCGGAGGCAAACGCCTCTCTCAGATGCGCGCCATACTCCTCGCCTAAAACCGAAAGCCCTTCCAGCACCAGCTTTTTGGCCTGTTCATAGGTATATTTCGCATTGACTTCCGAAACCAGCGGCGCATAGATATCATACATCTCCAGCTGTTGGATGCCTAAAATTTTCTTGCGCAGCGCGACATAGCGATACATGGTCGGCAAATGCGCATGAACTGTATCGATCAAATCGCGGTAAACGCTCTGGGGAACGTTGTCCGAAGAGAGCGCGGCATCCAGGGCGCTCTGGTATTTGCGCGCCTTGGCGTAGAACACATCTTTCTTCACGCTGGTGCCGTATGTCGCGGTAATGGTGTTGATATGGCTCTGAAAACTCCGATAGAACTGGTGAAACACCTTTTCTCTCAGCGCCCGATCCTCGCTCTGCATGAGGCCAATGTAGGTCGCGTGCGTCAGTTGATGCGTCTG
>JAHZHM010000215.1 GCA_019420265.1 Clostridiales bacterium | reverse complement strand
CATATAGATGAGATCTGCGCGCTGGTGGAGCAGGGTTAGAGAAAACGGCCTATAGGATGAGAAGCCCTTGGGTATAATCGCGGCCGGCGGGCAGCGGCGGTGCTTGCAGCGTGCTATAAAAATCCGTCGCCCAGGTATCCAGCTCAAACAGCGGGTTTTGCGCAGGAAACTCCTTGGCAGAGCAGAGCAGGGGAATGCGGGCAGTTTTGGAAAGAAGAGAGAGCAAAGAGATGCTCTCTTTTTTTACCCCGAGCACACGCGCATAGAGCGGAGCGCGCGTGAGCGCTTGCTCTGCCTGCTTGGTGATGCCGAGCAACAGGCTGCATAACGCGCGCTTGATGCGCGCCATGGGATAGCGCTTACTCTTGATGCGAGCAAGCAGATCTTCATAGGATTCTGCCATCTGGCCAGCTTGCCAAATTTTGTGCTCCAGCCCCTCCTGGATGCCGGAAATCTGGCCAAGCGATTGCGCGGAGGTATGGCGCAGCTGGTAGAGCAAATGGGGAAAAATGGAATCTTCTGAAACCGGATTGCGGTAAAATTCCAAAAGAGCGGGGGGAACAGAGCGCTGCCAAGCCTGGCCGCCCGCGCGCAGAGCGGCTCGGATAGCCAGCGCGCTGGATAAGGCGCCTTGCATTTTTGAGTTGAGATAAGCGCTGCCCTCGCGCAAAACGACTTCCGGCTGAATTTTGCTGGAAATGCGGCTCAGCGCTTGCAGATATTCCAATGCCAAAATGCAGTTGGGGGCTCCGAGCGGCGCGGCGAGCTCCTCGCCATATAGCTGGCAAAAAGCCTTCTGGCGCGCGGCGGGAAAACTATTGCCGGCAGAGAGATAGCTGCGCAGGCAGGAGCGGTATGCCTCTGGTTCCTGCGAAAGCAAATCTGCGGTTTGCAGCAGAGTGGGGAGATCCGCTATTTCGCTGCCAAAGCTCAAAGAGTCAACGCAGCCAAGGCCGTCTAAAATGCGGATAGCGCCTTCGGCAAAGCGCTGGGCAGGGGATAGTGCGAAAAAAGCTGGAAGCTCCAACACGAAGTCGGCGCCGCATTTCAGCGCGCAGGCCGCCCGCGTAAATTTATCGAAAACAGCAGCTTCGCCGCGCTGCGTGAAATTCCCGCTCATGATGACGATAATCTTATCCGCGCCAAGTTCTCTCGTCCGCGAGAGATGCAGTGCATGGCCCAGGTGAAAGGGGTTATATTCTGCGATGACAGCTGATATTTTCATAAACTTCCAAAACTCCTTTGCAAATGCGCGGCTGATCATGTATAATAAATACGCTGTTCCTATTATAGCAAAAAATAGGTGCGCAGAATATGGAATTTTATGAATGTGGAGGAAGAACCTATGAACTACATTTTGGTGATAAACGCGGGCAGTTCATCCATCAAATATCAGCTCTTCGACATGGATAATGAGGATGTCAAGGCAAAGGGGCTGGTAGAGAGAATTGGCATTGCCGGCTCTAAGCTGACGCACACAACTGCGGGCAAAGAGAAGTTTGTCGTCGAAAAGGAAATGAACGATCATGGCGCGGCTATGATGGAAGTGATCGCGGCGCTGACGGACGCAGAGCATGGAGCAGTCAAATCTATGGACGAGATTCAGGCTGTGGGCCATAGAGTTCTGCACGGCGGCGAGAAATTCACCGCACCGTCTTTGGTGGATGATAGAGTGCTGGATGGCATTCGCGAATACATCGAGCTTGGGCCGCTGCATAACCCTGCCAATATCAAAGGC
>JAHZHM010000214.1 GCA_019420265.1 Clostridiales bacterium | reverse complement strand
GCATTGTTCTCTCGACCGTCGTGCTGGGCAAGGCAGGGCGCGTGCTGCGCGGCAAAAACATTCAGCCGGGCGATCGGCTGATCATGACGAAGCAAGCGGGCATGGAAGGCGCCATGATTCTCTGTGCGGATTTTCCGGAGAAAGTTGCGGGAATTTTGAATCAGGAAGATCAGGCGCTGCTCAAAGAGATGCCAGAGCAGATTTCTGTCGTTGCGGAAGCGAGAATTGGAGAAAAGCTGGGCGCCAGCGCGATGCACGATGTGACAGAAGGCGGAATTTTAGGGGCTTCTTATGAACTGGCCGATGCGGCAGGACTAGGGCTGCGGCTGGATGTGCAGAGCATCCCGGTGCACCCGATTGTACAGAAAGTGTGCGCTCATTTGGGGCTGGATCCCTATCGGCTGATTTCCAGCGGAAGCCTGCTGATCGTCCAATCGGGAGAATCTGCGCCGCTCTTACAAGCTTTGCAAAAGGCGGGAGTTGCCGCGAAGGTTATCGGCGTGTTTACAGAGGAGCAAGGCGTTTTGGATGAGACCGGTGCCCCAATTCTGCCGCCCAAGCAGGATGAGCTTTATAAAATCACCAGCGGCCAGGGGGTTGGAAATTAGCAGGAGATATGCTATAATTATTTGCTAAGGTTTTATGGCTCAAACAGGGAAGAAATGAGGAAAACTGTATGAACAGCATGACTGGCTTTGGCAGAGGCGAGGCGGAGAAGGATGGCAGGCGCATCACAATCGAGATAAAAACCGTCAACCATCGGTATCTCGATGTCAATTTGCGCACGCCGCGGGTTCTGCTGCCGCTGGAAGAGTATGCCAGAAGTGAGATAAAAAAGCGGCTGGCCCGGGGCAGAGTGGAAGTGTTTATCAACTATAAAAACACTTCGGATGCCGTGGGAGAGATTCGCGCAGACCTGGCTTTGGCGCAGAAATATGCAAAGGCGGCTGCCGAGATTGCCGGCGCTGTAGGCATGGAACAACAGTTGCCGCTGGAGAGCTTGATGCGCATGGATGGCGTGCTGACGGTGGAAGAGGCGCAGGAAGATGAAGCGCTGTTAAAAGAGCTGTTTGGCCAGGCGCTTGGAGATGCGCTGGATGTTTTAAATGCCGCAAGAAAGGCAGAAGGCCAGTGCATGGTGGCGGATCTGCTGGAGCGCGGGGAAGTGATTTTGCATATCCTTTCGGGCATTGAAGAGAGAGAGCCGGTTGTCATCGAGGAATACCGGGAAAAGCTCCGCGGCAAGCTGGAAGAGTTTTTGGCGGGCACGCCCATCGATGAAAATCGTTTCCAGGCAGAGATCCTCTATTTTACGGATAAATCCAATATCACGGAGGAGATCGTCCGCATCAAGAGCCATGTCGCCCAGCTAAAGGAGACGATGGGAAGAGATGAAGCGCTGGGGCGGAATCTGGATTTTCTCATTCAGGAGCTCAACCGCGAGTTCAACACCATCGGCTCTAAATCCTCGGATGTAGCGATCACAAAAGGCGTGCTGGCGGCAAAGGCAGAGGTTGAAAAAATCCGCGAGCAAGTTCAGAATCTCGAGTGAGGGCAGCGCGATGAATATGGTAAATATCGGCTTTGGAAATATTGTAAATATTACGAGAGTGCTGGCTATCGTCGGCCCGGAGGCTGCGCCCGTCAAGCGGATGGTGCAGGAGGCCAAGGCCAGCGGCCAGCTCATCGACGGCACATGCGGCAGAAGAACGCGGGCTGTCATTGTAACGGATGGGAACTATCTGGTGCTTTCGGCTTTGCAGCCTGAAACCATTGCCGCGCGGGTTTCCGCAGGCGGCGCTTTGGAGGAATAGATGAGAAAAGAAGGAAAACTTTTTGTCATTTCCGGCCCGTCGGGCGTGGGAAAAGATACGGTCATCGCGCGCATTCTGCAAAAGAACGACAACGTCGCTCTGAGTGTCTCCTGCACGACTCGCGCACCCCGCGGCCAGGAGAAGGACGGCGTAGACTACTATTTTAAAAGCATTGCAGAGTTTGAGCAGTTGATCGAGGAAGATGGCTTTTTGGAATATGCCAAAGTGTTCGATAACTACTACGGCACGCCGGCAGCAGCCGTGAAGGAGAAGCTTCAGCAGGGCAGGGATGTCATTTTGGAGATCGATGTCCAGGGGGCGATCAATGTGCGGAGCAAAGCGCCAGGGGCGATTCTGGTCTTTATTGCGCCGCCCAGCATGGAAGTGCTGCGCCAGCGCTTGGAAGGCCGGAAGACAGAGACGCCCGAAGCCATTGAAAAGCGCTTTTCCCGGGCGGCCAGCGAGATGAAGCTGGCGGATAAATATAACTATCAGGTTGTAAACGACGATCTCGATCAGGCTGTGGAAGAACTGAACGCGATCATCGTAGAAGAGCACAATAAGTAGCAGAGCAGGCGAGGAGAAAAAAGATGATTCAGAAATACGATTTGGATAAGACGCTGGAAAAAGTGGATTGCCGCTATACGCTGGTGGTAGAAGTTGCCAAGCGGGCGCGCCAGATTATCGACGGAGCAGAAACGCTGACCGAGCAGGTGGATCCCAACCCCGTTTCCCAGGCAATCGATGAAATCTACGCTGATAAGATCACCTATGTCCGCCACAACGATGAAAAATAAGCATATTGCGCTTTGCGTTACCGGCGGGATCGCCGCGTATAAAGCCGCGGCGCTGGCGAGTATGCTCAAAAAAGCCGGGGCGCATGTGCATGTCTGCATGACAAAAAATGCCTGCGAGTTTATCGCCCCGCTGACTTTCGAGACGCTTTCGTCCAACCGGGTGATTACGGATACTTTTTCCAGAGAAGTGCCCTATGAGGTGGATCATGTCTCCCTGGCAAAACAGGCGGATCTGGTTGTCGTTGCCCCGGCCACGGCAAATATCATCGGCAAAGCGGCAAACGGCATCGCGGATGATTTCATCTCGACGCTGCTCCTGGCGGCCAGAGGCAAGGTGATCTTTGCTCCCGCGATGAATACAGCCATGCTGCATCATCCGGCGGTGCAGGAAAACATGCAAAAGCTGGCCGGGAGAGGGTGTGCGTTCGTCTCTGCAAAAGCGGGGATATTGGCCTGCGGCGATGTGGGCGATGGGCGCATGGCAGAGCCGGAGGAGATTTTTGCCTATCTGGAGCGCTGCCTTTCTGAGGAAAAGGATATGGAGGGTGTGCGCGTTCTGGTAACGGCGGGGCCAACCAGAGAGAAGATAGACGACGTCCGCTATCTGACAAACCGCTCCTCAG
>JAHZHM010000213.1 GCA_019420265.1 Clostridiales bacterium | reverse complement strand
GAGCCCAATTGTTCCCACCAACAGCATGCTGCTGGAAATACCGTTCTGATTTTCAGAATGGTATTTTTTATTTTTCCAGCTCTATCAAGACAAAAACGCCTGGCATGCAAGCCAGGCTTTTTTTCTAAGGCGCATAAAACTTCACTTTGCCATAGGTGTATTCCCTACACGGTATATGGCTCTCCTGCGGATTTTCCCCTTCTATTTCCCCTTTCAAAATTGCCTGGGCTCCCGCCTGAACCTCCCGAATATACGAGGCGTCCAAAGGCAGTTTGCCATGGCAGGGCAGCACGGCGCGGAACTCCTTTTCCCGTTTTGCCAGCCGCTCCATGCTGGCACAAAGCGCCTCCAGGTTGCGCCCCGAGCCGAACATATAAATTGGTCCTTCCGCTATGCTGTCCCCTGAAAAGAGCACTCCCGTCTCCTGCTCCAGCAGCATAATGCTGCCCGGCGTATGCCCCGGGGTATGCAACACGGTCAGTTTTCTTCCGCCCAAATCGATGGTGTCGCCCTCCCATAAAGGCCTTGGGCGCAGCCTGTTTTGCGGCATATTCTGCAAAAACCGCTCATACTCTGCAGGGTGCAAAAATACCTCTCCCTCAAACTGCACGCACCCGCCGATGTGGTCCCGGTCCGAATGAGAAAGCGCCAATATCAATGGTTTGTGTGTCAGCCCAGAAATGAGCTCTTTCAAATTCCCCTGCCCAAATCCCGTATCCAACAAAAGCGCAGCTTTTTCTCCCTCTATCAGAAACATGCGAACAGCGCTTTCTTCAATCGCCCAAATTCCCTCTCCTAGCTTCTTCACCTGATATTCCTCTTTCACGCCACTCATCCCCCCTATTTTTAAAAAGGAGCCTAGGAGCATCAGCCCCCAAGCTCCCATCGATTCGGCTTTCTATTCCACCGCTCCCCATGCCATCTTCTTGGCCGATTTGACGATTGCCTCGGAAATTTTCATCTCACGCACACCATCTTCAAAAGTCGGGAAACGCTTTTCTCCCTGCTGCCCGCCCAGGATATAATCATAAATCTGCTTAAAGCACTGTTTAAACGCATCGCCAAACCCTTCGGCATGGCCGCCCGGATAGCTCATGATTTCCTGCGCCAAAGGCATTGCCAGAGAAGGATCTTTGATCATGATCTCGTTGTTCCCTGTGCGCTTGCCAATCCAGAGCTGGTTTGGCATTTCGCCGTCAAAGCAAACACCGGCCTTGCTGCCGTAAATCTCATAATACAGCCGGTTCTTTCGCCCAGCCGCCGCCTGATTCACCGTGAGCGTTCCTCGGGCGCCGCCGCCAAACCGCAGCAGCACAGAAGCATAATCCTCGGTTGTGATCTCCATATCCTCATAATCGTCGTTTGTGAGCATTTTTCCCGAGAACGTCTGGATGGCCTTTTTGGGCTTTTTGCGCATGGGCAAGAAAGTCGCAAAATCCGCACAGACTTTTTCAATCCGCAGGCCCGTCATAAACTCGGCGCCATCCAGCCAGTGCGAGCCAATATCGCCAATCGCCCGCGCTTCTCCGGCCTGTTCCGGCTCCAAACGCCAGCTATAGTCCGTCGGAAGCTGCAGCCAATCCTGCTGATAGGAACCGTTTACTGCGTAAATTTCGCCCAATTCTCCTGCCTCTATCATGGCCTTCACCTGATGAAGCAGCGGATAATAGCGCAAATTGAAACTGACCGCCGCGACGACTCCCTCCTTTTGCGCCAGCGTCAACAGCTCCTCTCCTTGCGCGGAGGTCATCGCCAAAGGCTTATCGCATACTACATGCTTATGCGCCAAAATCGCCGCCTTGGCCATGGAATAATGCAGATAGTTTGGCGTGCAGATGTGCACCGCCTCCACCTGCTCATCCGCAATGAGCTCCATATAATCCCCGTATCCTTTGGGGATGCAGAGCTTCTGCGCCAATGCTTGCGCCCCGGCTGTATTCGTCGTCGCAATTGCCACGACTTCAATATAGCCAAGCCTTCTCAGGCTTTCCACATGCACCGGCCC
>JAHZHM010000212.1:1936-5967 GCA_019420265.1 Clostridiales bacterium | reverse complement strand
CCTTTTAATTCAGCGGCTGGCCGGAGGCGAAAGCGAGGTCAAAACCAGTTTGATCGAGCGCAATATCCGCCTGGTCGTCTATATTGCCCGCAAATTCGATAACACGGGCGTCGGCCTGGAAGACCTCATCTCGATTGGCACCATCGGGCTGATTAAGGCGGTCAACACCTTCGATGCCAGCAAAAATATCAAGCTGGCGACCTATGCCAGCCGCTGCATCGAAAATGAGATTCTGATGTTCCTGCGCCGCACTTCCCGCATCAAAGGAGAGATCTCTTTGGATGAGCCGCTCAATGTGGATTGGGATGGCAACGAGCTTTTGCTCTCGGATATTTTGGGAACGGAGGGCGATGCCGTTTTCAAGGAGATCGAGAGCGATGTGGAAAAATCCCTCATTGCCGAGGCCGTCTCTCACCTGCCCGCCCGGGAAAAGCTGATCATCAATATGCGCTTTGGGCTATCCGGCTTCCGGGAAAACACGCAAAAGCAGGTTGCAGACGCGCTGGGCATTTCGCAGAGCTATATTTCCAGGCTGGAAAAACGCATTATCAAGCGCCTGCAAAAAGACGTCTCGAAAATGCTCTAACCAAATCACCTTTGAAAGGCAGCGATGCTGCCTTTTTCATTTGCCGTTTTTCTCCCCTATTTTTCGCGTTTTCTTCCACTTTTTCCCCGGTATAGAAAATCCCGCCATCGGCAACCCTAAAACCCAGAGGCACAATTTACTGCAACAAGGGAGAGGAATGCTATGATAAATAAAGTGGAAATTTGCGGCGTGGATACCTCTAGGCTGCCCGTCATCCCAGAGAGCCGTTTAAAGGAATATTTTGAAAAAATCTATGCCGGGGACCGCAACGCGCGGGAAGAGTTCATCCAGGGAAACCTGCGGCTAGTGCTTTCCATCGTGCAGCGCTTCTCGACGCGCGGCGAAAATATGGACGATCTCTTTCAAATTGGCTGCGTTGGCCTGATCAAAGCCATCGATAACTTCGATATTGGCGTTGGCGTCCGGTTTTCGACCTATGCCTGCCCGATGATCATCGGCGAAATCCGCCGCTATCTGCGGGACAACAGCCTGATGCGCGTCAGCCGTTCGCTTAAGGATACGGCATATCGCGCTTTTGCCATCAGCCGGGAGCTGGCCGAGCGCAATGCCCAGGAACCGGGTATCGACGCCATCGCCAAAGAGATGGGCATTTCCCGGGAAGAGCTTTCCTTTGCGCTGGATGCCATTCAGGATCCCATCTCCATCTCCCAGCCCATCTATCAGGAAGGCGGCGACGCGCTCTATGTGCTGGACAGCCTTTCGGACGAGAAAAATTCTTCCGAGACCTGGCTTTCGGGCATCGCGCTGCGGGACGCCATCAGCAAGCTGGGCGATCGCGAGAAAAATATCATTCGCCTGCGGTATTTTGAAGGCAAGACGCAGATGGAAGTTTCCGAGGAGATCGGGATCAGCCAGGCGCAGGTCTCCCGGCTGGAAAAGAGCGCAATACGCAATATCAAGAAAAATTATGTATAAAAAGAGAGCCCATGGGGCTCTCTTTTTATACATCAGTGTTTTCTATGCTGTACAAACCATAATCTGCCTGTTCCGAGCATAAACTTGCTATTCGAATCAGGTATTTGCCCATCACATTTTCAAATCGGCATCCTCCAATAGTTTTGCCACTCCCAATATCAGCTCCTTTTTGAGCAAACAACACATCGTATACTTCTTTCAATTTTTTCTCTTGGGCTTCGGAACTATCATTCATCTCGTCGCTTGAGAAAAGCACACCTTCTATGTAACGCGATCCTATTCTTCCTAAATAACCTGCAATCTCTATCATAGGCGCGCAATCTTGTCCGTGAATAAAATTTGCATATCTTTGAGTATCACAAATTTTTAAGCCTATCATAATTGGAACAATGTAGCATATTCCAAATCGCAAAGCTTGATCGTCATAATAAGCAGAGACTCGATGATTCTCTTGATGTGCTGGCTTATCGGCCGCAATCTTTACTAGTCTAATATATTTTGCAGTATTTCTTAGTTCAGAGGGAAAATATCTCTTTATAACAGCTCTGCAAACAAGATCAAAGATATGCCCCTGATTCTCGAAGGTCAAATATCGAAAATACTCCTCCATATTTACAGGTGGCAGCTCAATTTCCAGGTCAAAGAAGCGATTCAAATAATTGGAAGCATCGAAACCATTTCCATAGAATTGTTTAATCGTATGCTGCAGTTCATTCATATTCGTAGAAAACACGAAAGTTATTTTATCATTAGTAAAATAGTGTTTGATACGCTCAAGAACTCTTACAGCATAATCTGGTTTGCACCTATCAAGTTCGTCAATAAATACAACTAAGCGTTTTCCCCTCTTTTCTAACAAACAGCAAAAAAACTCTGCGATTTTTTCCTGAATATTTTTACTTGCTTTCAGATTTTCCAATGGATCTTCTTGTTTAAAAACTTCGATTAATTTAGTCCAGTCCTTACCTGAAAAAAATTCAAGGATAGTGGAGGCTATTTTCAAAATTTTTTTGCCACTATTTTTTTCCCATTTAAAATCACTATCAATACTTTGTAGAATTGAATAAACCAGCGATAATATAGGGTCATCATCGTTATCATTTGCCCATGCGTCATAATATACACATACTTGTGGCTGCAAATTAGCTATTCTTTGCCCAGAATCCCGGTTCCATCTCTCTTTAATTCTGTCTCTATCCCGAAACGCTTCACATCCGGATTCAATAGAATCATTATGGGCATCCAATATCATTTTTGCCTGCTTCACAAAAAATGTTTTGCCACTACCCCACGCCCCATTTAATGCAATAGAACAGCTATCAGTCATGGTATTTAGAATATCGATAAAATAGGAAAGATCTCTGTTTCGCAAAATACTATCTTCAAGATAGGTTGAAAATAGATTGTTGTATGTCGGCTCTAGCTCGTAAGTTCTCATTTTTCCTCCATCTTTATTGAAATATCACAAAAAAGAGCTGCCTTCATCGCAGCTCTACTGTTTTAGGGAAAATGCCATCCTTCGTGACCAAAAGCAGGCCAAAAGTGGGCCGATGCCCGCCTCTGGGCTCTCCCACGCTTCCCGGGTTATAGAGCAGGCGGCCACCCACATACTCCGTGAGAGGCATATGCGTATGGCCAAACAGCACGGCATCTGCCTGCCGCTCCTCCGCCAGATAGGAAAGCCTGTCCAGCGAATACTTGACGGCATAGGTGTGCCCGTGCGTCAAGAGCAGCTTCTGCCCCTCCAAGAACACGGTTTGCTCTGCCTCACCGATGGAATCGCAGTTTCCCTTGACGCGAACCACTTTTGCATCCGAGTATTTTGAGATTTGCGCCGCATCCAGGGTGTTGTCTCCCAAGTGGAAAATATAATCCACCGGCCCCGCCTGGGCAATGGCGCGCTTCATGGGCTCTAGATGGCGATGCGTATCCGAAAGAACAAGAATTCTCATCTCTCCTGCTCCGCAAATTGGCGCAGCTGGGCCAAAGCTTTGGCCCGGTGGCTGATTTGATTTTTAATTGCCGGCTCAATTTCCCCGAAAGTTTTGCCGTATTCGGGCAGCAGGAAATAGGGATCGTATCCGAAGCCTTCGCTTCCCCGGGCCTGCAAGATAATTTGTCCATCGCAGCGGCATTCACAGGAAAAAGCGACTTCCCCCTTCCGCGCTACAACGATGGCGCATTCATAGTGCGCGCCCCTCTTCTCCTCGCTCAGCTGGGAAACCTCCTGCACGAGTTTGGCATTATTCGCCTCATCCGTCCCTTCAGCAGAATAGCGCGCGGAATAGACGCCCGGCCTGCCGCCCAGGCCATCCACGCAAAGGCCGGAATCGTCTGCCACGACATCGCATTCCACCAGATGGCTGATGGCCAGCGCCTTTTTTGCCGCGTTGCCCAGAAAGCTATCCGCATCCTCCACGACATCCACAGCCACGCCCGCTTCCTTCATGGAGATCACTTCATCATAGAGCCCCGCCAAAATCTGCTTCATCTCCCGCACTTTGCCCGG
>JAHZHM010000212.1:0-1919 GCA_019420265.1 Clostridiales bacterium | reverse complement strand
CTGTTGCCAAAATCAATTTTTTCATAAATTCTCCAGCACTTCCTTTTGCTTTTGTATGAGCTGCTTTACGCCGGTTTTGCAGGCGACCAGCAGATTTGCAAATTCCACATCCGTAATCGCGCGCTTTTCACCGCAAATTTGAATCTCGCTGATGCAGCTTCCTTCCGTTCCAACAAAGTTCATATCCGCTTCGGCCCGCGAATCCTCCTGATAACAGAGATCTAAAAGCGCCTCTCCATCCACAATTCCTGCCGATACCGCCGCCAGGTATTCCCGAATCGGGTTCCGTTCCAGAGTGCCCTCTTCCATCAACCGTTTGACGAGCAGGCTCAGCGCAATAAAGCCGCCTGTAATCGAGGCGGTTCGCGTGCCGCCGTCTGCCTGGATGACATCGCAATCCACCGTGATCATCCGCTCGCCCAGCGCCTCAAAATCCAGCACGGAGCGCAGGCTCCGGCCAATCAGCCGCTGAATTTCGATGCTGCGGGAGTCGGATTTTTTGCGCTCGCGCGGCTTGCGCCCGAGTGTTGATCCGGGAAGCATGGCATATTCCGCCGTCAGCCAGCCGCTTCCTTTGCCCGCCAGAAAAGGCGGCACCTTATCTTCCACATTCGCCGTGACGAGCACTCTGGTATTGCCCCATTCTATCAGGCAGGAGCCCCCGGAGTTTGGCATAAAATGCGGCGTAATATGCAAGCTGCGCAGCGCATCTTTTTCTCTTCCATCTACTCTCATACTTTTTCCCTCTATTCAAACAGCGCAAGAAGCTGCGCAATATCTTCTTCTTTGCTAGCCCAGCTCGTCGCCAGACGCACGACGGTATGCCGGCTATCGTATGCTTCCCAGAAGCTGAAGCCTATCTTTTGGGATAGCTGCTCCATCTGCCGGTTTTCCAAAATGAGAAATTGTTGGTTGGTTGGCGAATCGAACAGGAAGCGGCAGCCCCTCTCCTCCAGCCCTTTTTTCATCTCCTGCGCCAAGCGCACTGCGTGCCTGCCCAGCTGCAAATAGAGATCGTCTGTAAAAAGCGTATCGAACTGGATGCCCAACACTCTGCCTTTGGCCAGCAGCGCGCCGTTTTGCTTGACGATGGAGAAAAAGTGCGGGATGAGACCAGGCCGCGGGAAAACCAGCGCCTCGCCCAGCAGCGCCCCCATTTTGGTCCCGCCGATATAGAAAGCATCGCAAACTTCCGCCAGCGTTTGCAGCGTTACATCCGTCCCTTCCGCCGCCAGGCCATATCCCAGCCGCGCACCATCCAGATACAGCGGTGCGCCATACTGCGCGCAAACCTTCCCAATCTCTTCCAGCTCTTTTCTGGTATAGAGCGTGCCGTACTCCGTCGGGTGTGAGAGATAGACCATGCCCGGCATGACTAGGTGATCCCGGTTGCCGTCCTTCTCATAGGCTTCAAAGCAAGCCCGAATCTGCTCTGCGTTGATTTTCCCTAGCGTATGCGGCAAGGTCAGCACTTTATGCCCGCCATGCTCGATGGCCCCGGCTTCATGAACGCTGATGTGCCCGGTATCTGCCGCAACCACGCCTTGATAGGGGCGCAGCAAAGCCTCTATCACAACCGCGTTGGTCTGCGTTCCGCCGGAAAGAAAGAAAATCTCCGCTTCCGGGCAGGCGCAGGCCGCGCGAATCTTCTCTTTCGCACTCTGGCAATAGCAATCCATGCCATAACCCGGCGTTTTTTCCAGATTCGTCTCCATCATGCGCTGCAAGATGAGCGGATGCGCCCCTTCCAGATAATCACAGCTAAAATCCTGCCAAACCTTTTCCATTTTCCCCTACCTCTTCTTATTTTTTATTTTAACACATCATGCCAGTTTTGCGAAAAGATTTTTATCGTTATGCTCACAAATCGCTTTTCCGGCCGAATCTCTCTCTTATATGCTTTTTCCGTTGTGAAAAAC
>JAHZHM010000211.1 GCA_019420265.1 Clostridiales bacterium | reverse complement strand
GCGAAAAAATAACGCGCATGGCCTATGAAGTCTCGGCCTGCTCTGTTAGCATCGTAATCTGATAAAAGATGATTTGCAGGAGCGCAAAATTATGATAGAATAAACTATATCATAATAAAAGGAGCGCTATCATGCAAAAAGGCAGTACACAGGATTACAACAATCTTTATGACGCCATCCTCTCGCTTCAGAGCCGGGAAGAATGTGCCGCTTTCTTTGAGGATCTTTTTACTATCTCCGAGATCAGCGCGGCGGTGCAGCGCCTGAAAGTGGCGGGAATGCTCTATGAAAAGCAGACCTGCAACGCAGTGGCTGAAAAAACCGGCGCCAGCACTGCCACAGTGAGCCGCGTCAATAAATGCCTGCATTATGGGGCAGGCGGCTACCGGCTTGTGTTGGAGCGCAGGGGAAAATAGAACTACAAAAGAATGGCTGCTAGGAGAGAAGAATGGATTTAAGCTTTTTGAGCGAAGTGCAGCAAAAGGCCGTTCGGGCGACGGAAGGGCCTGTGCTTGTGCTCGCGGGCGCTGGCTCCGGAAAGACCAGCGTGCTGACCAACCGGGTTGCTTATCTAGTGAATGAAAAAGGGGTAGACCCTTTTTCTATTTTAGCGATAACTTTTACGAATAAAGCGGCGAACGAGATGAAGGAGCGCATCTCCGCGCTGGTGGATTTCGATGTCAGCCGCATGGCGATCTCGACTTTCCACTCCATGTGCGCCAAGTTTTTGCGCTTTGATGCGGACAAGATTGGCTATGAGCGCAACTTTTCTATTTACGATACAGATGATTGCGTCACTGTCGTCAAGCGCGTGCTGGAGGCCAAGGGGATGGATGTGAAGCACGCCAGACGCGTGCTTTCGCATATCAGCAATATCAAGAACAACGAGGCGAAAATGACGCCGGAGGATTATGCCGGGCAGGTCATGCAGGCGGATTCATCCATGCAGGCATTGCCCTCTATCTACCGGGAATACTGCGATCGGCTGCGTCGGGAAAACGCCATGGATTTCGACGATCTGCTGCTCAATATGCTGCGGGTTCTGCGGGAGAGCGAAACCGCCCGGGAATACTATCAGAATCGCTTCCGCTATATCATGGTGGATGAGTATCAGGATACCAACAGCGTGCAGTATGAGCTGGTGCATATTCTGGCGGATAAGTATAAAAATCTTTTTGTCGTGGGCGACGACGATCAGAGCATCTATGCCTGGCGCGGCGCGGATATCCGCAACATTCTGGATTTTGAGCGGGATTACCAGAATACCCAGGTGATCAAGCTGGAGCAGAACTACCGCTCCCATGCTAAAATACTGGATGCCGCCAACGCGGTCATCCAAAAAGCGGAAGAGCGCAAGCAGAAAACGCTGTGGTCTGCCAGAAAAACTGGGGCGCTGCCCAAAGTGTATACTGCGCCCAATGAATATGCCGAGGCAGAATTCGTGGCCAGGGAGATCAGCAGCCTGGTGGACCAGGGCAAAAACTATACGGATTTTGCCGTGCTCTATCGCACGCATACGCAGTCGCGCGTGCTGGAGGAGAAGCT
>JAHZHM010000210.1 GCA_019420265.1 Clostridiales bacterium | reverse complement strand
GATGCCGGGGTCTATGCAGAGGATAAGCTGTTTGCCACGCTGGATCCCGTGACGCGCAAAGTGCAGATGCCGTCTGGAAAGGAAATGCTGTTTACGGATACTGTCGGGTTTATCCATAAACTGCCGCACGATCTGGTTAGCGCGTTCCGCTCGACGCTGGAAGAGGCAAACCGCGCCGATCTGCTGTTGCTCGTCACGGATCTCTCCAACCCCGAAGCGGAAAAGCAATCGCAGGTTGTGCGGGAGGTTTTGGAAGAGCTTGGGGCAGGGGAAAAGCCGGCGTTTCGCGTCTATAACAAGGCCGATCTGGTGCAGGATGTCCCGGAAAACACCCGGAGCGCTTTTTGCATTTCTGCCAAGACGGGGCAGGGCATCCCCGAGCTTTTGGCGGCGATTGAGGCGAGATTGCAGCCCAAAATGGCCGAGGTGAGCCTGAGGCTTGGGTATCAGGAAGGGGCGAAGCTGGCGCAGCTGCAAAAATACGCAGAGAAGATCCGGGTAGAATATGAGGAAGATGGCATGAGCGTCTGGGCAACATTGCCGGAAATTTGGGCAAAACGCATCTTAAACCCGTAATTTTACAGTGCGTGATATTGATTTTTACAGTGCGGGGTGCTACTCTTAAACCAAAGCCAAGCATATCTTAAAATAGATCATTTGGCGAGGAGGTATCTCTTATGTATGGAGACTATTATTACGACAGCGTCTGGGCTGCGGCAGCCGGCATTGTCATCGTGCTGCTTCTGCTCATTCTGGCTCTGGCCGTTCTCTTCTATGTCTTTACGGGAATTGGCCTATATACCATAGGAAAGCGCAGAGGAGTGCAGGCGCCTTGGCTTGCCTGGCTGATTCCGAGTTTTGTGGTTGGCGCCATTGCAGACGACTATGACGAGCGCACCAAAGGAAAAGCCATGGGGCTGCGCTGGATTCTGCTGGGCCTGACCATCGGCAGCATCGTGCTGAACAATATTGGTATCAGCAGCCTTAGCCTTTATGCTTACAGCGGATATGGCAGCGCTTATGGCGCAGGGAGCGGCGTTGCGATTTTGACTGGGGCGATCATCGGCATTACGCTGCTGGTGTTTACTTATATTGCTTTGTTCCGGCTTTATAAATCCGCTAACCCGAATAGTGCGGTAACCATGCTGGTGCTCTCTATTTTCTTCCCGGTTATCGTTCCGTTCGTCATCTTTGGCGTGAGAAAGCGGGATGACGGCATGCCTATGAATTATGGCCAGCAAGGGCCCATGGGCTACGCGAATCCTTATGGCGGCCAGCCGCCCTATTATGGGCAGAACCAGTATCAGCCCTATCAGGGCTATCAGAACCCGGCAGGCGGGTTTGCGCCGCAGGGTTATCAGCAGCCCATGCAGCAAAACCCGAGTGCGCCGTATCCGGGGAATATGCAATATCAGGGCAATCCTGCCCAGGCGCCTGGGCAGCAGCCCGCTCAGCCGCAGCAAAATGGGGCAGAGCAGGGCGAAGACCCTTCGCAAAACTAGAAAAAGGCCGGAAAACCGGCCTTTTTCTATGAAGCTTTTTGAAAATATAGAATCTAAAAAAGGATCTGCCCCAGGGCAGATCCTTTTTGGTTTTGCTTCAGGCTAGAAGCTCTCTTTTTCATCCAGGAAGGCGGGAAGATTTTCAATGGGCATGCGAATCTGCTCCATCGTATCGCGATCCCGGACGGTCACGCAGCCATCATCCAACGTCTCAAAGTCGATGGTGATGCAGTAGGGCGTGCCGATCTCATCCTGGCGGCGGTAGCGCTTGCCAATGCTGCCCGAAAGATCGTAATCGACATTGTGATGCTTTAAGAGCATCTCGTAAACCTCATCCGCTTTTTCGGAGAGCTTTTTCTGCAAAGGCAGAACTGCGGCCTTATAGGGCGCGAGCGCGGGATGCAGATGCAGCACCGTGCGCGTTTCGCCGTTCTCCAGCTGCTCTTCGTCGTAAGCTTCGCAGAGGAATGCCAGCGCGACGCGGTCTGCCCCCAGCGAGGGCTCGATGCAGTAGGGGACGTATTTCTCGTTGGTGATGGGATCCTGATAGGTGAAGTTTTCGCCCGAGTGCTCCATATGCGCCTTGAGGTCGAAATCCGTGCGGTCTGCAATGCCCCAGAGCTCGCCCCAGCCGAACGGGAAGAGATATTCGATATCCGTCGTGGCGTTGGAATAGTGCGAAAGCTCCTCGGGGGAGTGATCCCGCAGCTTGATGCTCTCCTCGGGCATGCCCAGGCTGAGCAGGAAGTTTTTGCAGTAGTCTTTCCAGAAATAGAACCACTCCATCTCCTCTTTGGGGTTGCAGAAGAACTCCAGCTCCATCTGCTCGAACTCCCGGGTGCGGAAGGTGAAGTTTCCGGGCGTGATCTCGTTGCGGAAGGATTTTCCGATTTGCGCGATGCCCATGGGCATTTTGCGCCGGGTGCTGCGCAGCACATTTTTAAAGTTGACGAAAATTCCCTGGGCCGTCTCGGGGCGCAGGAAAATCTCCGAAGCAGTATCCTCGTTGACGCCCTGGAAGGTTTTGAACATCAGGTTGAACTTGCGGAT
>JAHZHM010000021.1 GCA_019420265.1 Clostridiales bacterium | reverse complement strand
AGCCGGAGATCCCGGGCAACACGGGAAATATTTCCCGCACCTGCGCGATTTTAGGCGCGCATCTGCACCTGATCGAACCGCTGGGCTTTTCCATCGATGAAAAGCATCTGCGGCGCGCGGGGCTGGATTACTGGGATAAGCTGAAGCTTACGGTTTACCCGAACCTCGAGGCCTTCTATGCGCAGAACCCGGGCGGAGATTTCTACTATTTTTCCACCAAGGCCAGCCGGAGGTATACGCAGGTGCGCTATCAGGAGCAGAGCTACCTGATTTTCGGCAAAGAGACAAAGGGGCTGCCCGAGGAGATCGTCTATGGCAATCCGGAGCGCGCCGTGCGTATTCCCATGCGGGAGGGGCTGCGCTCGCTGAATCTGGCCAACTCCGTGGCCATTGCGGCCTATGAGGCAGCGCGGCAGATGGATTTTCCAGAGCTGAAATAGGCGCGTAAAAGAAGAAGGGGAATCCCCCTTCTTTTTTTGCGTTTTGCCAGGCGAAGCACCGAAAATATGGAGGAGAGTGGGGAGGCAGGTGCCCCAAGAAAGCAATTTGGTGGGGAAGAGGAAGGGAATGTGGAAATTTCTGAAAGAAGAGTGGGGAAACGCACTCTTTTTATCATTTTGCAAAATATGGTTGACGAAGCCGGAAAATCTCTTTAAAATGTAATGTGGTGGGGCGTAGATCTGAGAGAGACTTTACTAGGCAGGAAACTGCTTTTTTATAGTGGATATAGCAAAAAAAGGAGAATCATCATGAAACAGAAGACGATTGAAGACATTTCTGTGGAATCCAAAAAAGTATTGGTTCGGGTAGATTTTAACGTGCCATTAAACGATAAGGGCGAAATTACCGATGAAACCCGCATCCAGGCTGCGCTGCCCACCATCAAGTATCTTTTGGATCACAAGGCAAAGGTTATCCTCTGCTCGCATCTGGGCCGGCCCAAAGGCGAGTTCAAGCCGGAATTTTCGCTGGCTCCCGTGGCAAAGCGGTTGCAGATGCTGCTGGATACCAAAGTAACCTTCGCGAGCGACGTCATCGGCGAGAGTGCGGATGCGGCAGTTGCAAACATCAAAGACGGCGAGGTTGTGCTGCTGGAGAACCTGCGCTATCACAAAGAAGAGACCAAAAATGATCCCGAGTTTGCAAAGAAGCTCGCAAGCTATGCGGATATCTTCGTCAACGACGCTTTCGGCACGGCGCACCGCGCACATGCCTCCACAGAAGGCGTAACGCACTACCTGCCCGCTGTTGCCGGCTTCCTCATCAAGAAAGAGCTGGAATTCATGGGCGGCGCGCTGGAAAACCCGGATCGCCCCTTTGTGGCAATTCTGGGCGGCGCAAAGATTGCGGATAAGATTCCCGTCATCGAGAATCTGTTCAACAAAGTCGATTGCCTGATCATCGGCGGCGGCATGGCCAACACATTCCTGGCCGCGCAGGGCTACAACATGAGCAAATCCCTTGTGGATGCAGACAGCATCGCGCTGGCGAGCGAGCTTTTGAAGAAAGCGAAGCTCAAGGGAGTCAAGATTCTGCTGCCCATCGATGTGGTTGCGGCGGATGAGTTTAACAACGATGCCAAGACGGTGATGGTGCCGGTGGACAGCATTCCCGAAGGCTATATGGCGCTGGATATCGGCTCTTCGACCCGCATGATCTTCGCGGAGGAGATCAACCGTGCCAAGACGGTGATCTGGAATGGCCCGATGGGCGTCGCAGAGATGCCCAGCTTCGCAGGCGGAACCCGGGCGGTTGCCGAGGCGATGGCCGGAACCAACGCGACGACGATCATCGGCGGCGGCGATTCTGCGGCGGCAGTGAAAAATCTGGGATATGGCGATAAGA
>JAHZHM010000209.1 GCA_019420265.1 Clostridiales bacterium | reverse complement strand
GCTCTCCGCGCAAAAATTCCACCAAGCGCAGAGACACCTTTTTCCCATAAGCATCCTCTGAAAAGCCAATGAGGTTGCTCTCCACGGAAAGCGCATCGCCATCTTTGACCGTCGGACGAATGCCGATATTCGTAACCGCCGCATAGCGCCTGCCCTCCACTTCCGCTTCTGCCGCGTAAACGCCGTGCTTTGGCATCAGCTTGTGCTCAGACGGATAGAAATTCAGCGTGGGAAAGCCCAGCTTGCGCCCAAGCTGTTTGCCATGCGCCACGATCCCAGCAATCTCATACGGCTTGCCCAGCAAGCTCTGCGCCTTCGCAATCTCGCCTTGCCGCAGCGCTGCGCGAATGCGCGTGCTGGAAACGGGCTCGCCCTCCAGCAGATAAGGCTCCTGCTCGTAAACTTTTGCACCATATGCCTCTGCGGCCTTTTTGAGATATTGCGGCGTTCCCTCGGCATTTTTTCCAAAGCGAAAATTAAATCCCACTACGACCGCCTTTGCCCGCAGCTGCTCAAACAGCAGCTTTGCAAACGCTTCTCGCTCCAGGCTCGCGATAGCGCCGTCGAATCTGGGCATATAGAGCAAGTCCATCCCTAGCTTCTCAAACGCTGCTTGCTTTTCCTCGGGCAAAAAGAGCATCCCCTTCTCGCCGCCAAAATAAGAGGAGGGCAGATTGGCAAAGGTAAAGACCAGCGTGCACAGTCCCTGCGCAGCCGCTTGCTGCTTCAGTTTTGCTAAGACGCTCTGATGCCCTAGATGCAGGCCGTCAAAAGTCCCCAGAGCAACCGCCGTATCTGCGCCCACCCGGCACTGTTCTAATCTTTCCATTGCACTCCCTCCCCTCTTCACTCTAATATAGCGGCGTTACCAGCCGCAAAATGCCCTCTTGGCACGCGCCAACTCCGTAAAACTGTTCCTCGCAATAAAGCCGAAACCGCTGCCCCGGCGCAGCATAGGGAATTTTCTGCCCATTTTGCAGCGCAAAATGATACTTCGCTTCCAGCCGCACTTCAGGCAGCTCCATCAGCGCCTTTTCCGGGCTCTGCACAAAGGAAAAATCTCCCGCTTCCGCCATCGCCTTGATCTCATCCGCCGTATAGGCCTCTTCAATTTCAAAGCCGCCGGATGCTGTGCGCATCAAAAAAGAAGTGTGCGCGATCTCCCCCATGCTTTTTGCAATATCCTCCAAAAGCGTGCGGATATAAGTTCCCTTAGAGCAGGAGACTTCCAGCAAAAAGCGATTCTCTCCCGTCTGCGCCAGCAGATCGATGCCAAAAATTTGCACGTGCCGCGCCTTTTTGCGCACTTCTACTCCCTTGCGCGCCAGCTGATAAGCCGGCCGGCCATCGATCTTGACGGCAGAATAATCCGGCGGAATCTGCTCAATCTCCCCAAGGAATGCCCGAATTGCCCGCATGAGCCGCTCCCTACTCACACTGCAAGAGCGCTCTTCCAAGATTTTTCCATAGCTATCCAGCGTATCCGTCCGCTTGCCAAAGGCGATTTCCGCGCGGTAGCGCTTGGCATGGTTCATCAGAAAATCCGAAAGCCGGGCAGATCGCCCGGCCAACACAACAAGAACGCCGGCCGCACCGGGATCCAACGTTCCCGCATGGCCCACGCGTTTTTCATTCAAAAGTTTTCGCAAAAAAACCGTCGCACCATTGGAAGACATGCCCGGCGGTTTTAATAGATTGATGATTCCGTTCATAAATACTTTCTCGCTGCGCAAAGAATTTGCCGCTTTGCCGCCTCGATTCCTCCTACAAGAGAGCATCCGGCCGCCTGCTTATGCCCGCCGCCGCCAAACTCCTGCGCCAGCGCCGAGACATCTGCATACTGATTGCTGCGCAGGCTGGCGCGGAACTTCTCGTCCTCCGCATCCGTCTGCCGCAAAAAAATGGCAATTTCAACACCGGTAATATCCCTGGCGTAGTTGACCACTTCGTCGCAGTCTTCTCGCTTTGCGCCAAGCTGCTGATAATCGCTGCGCAAAACATAGGTAATGGCAATTTTGCCGTCTTGGGAGAGCTCCAGCCGCTCGATGGCGCGGCCAATCAGTTTGGTCGCTCCAAGCGTTTTCTCCCGGTAAAGCGTCTTATTCAGCGCGGGAATATCTGCCCCAAGCTTGCGCAGCTTTGCCGCGGCCAGAAGAACTGCCTCATCCGTGTTGGAATAGGAGAAATTGCCTGTATCCGTGGAAATGGCCGCATAGAGCAGGTTTGCCATCTGCTCCGTGATGCCGCAGCCCAGCGCCTCCAAAAGCTCCAGGATAATCTGCCCGGTCGCTCCATAGGGAAGCACCAAATTCCTCTTTCCAAACCCAGTATTGGTCGGGTGATGATCGATGACGATGGTATTCTCATTTTGCGAAAACACCGCGCCCAAATCCCCCAGCCGGGAGAGATCGCCGCAATCCACCGCGATCACAGCGCCATATGCGCGCTGCTCCACCTGCTCGCTGGCCGCGATGGGGAAGGCGGCGGGCATGAACGCCAGCTTTTCCGGCAAAACGCCATGCAAGCCAAACACCACTTTCTTGCCCAGCTGGCTCAGCCCCAGGCAAAGCGCCAGGCTGCTGCCCACAGTATCCCCATCCGGGCTGACATGCCCAATGACGAGAAAATCGTCGCAGACCTTCATCTGCTCTAAGATGCCTTGCCGCTCCTGATTATGCCTCTCCATCCTGCTCTTCCTCGCCGCGCTGCTCTGCGTTTTTCCGGTCTCTTGCCGTAACTTCATCGATGAGCTTGGAAATTTTCGCGCTATACTCGATGGAATCGTCGTGCACGAATGTCATCACAGGCATTCTGCGCAGGCGAATCATCTCGTTTAATTTCGCGCGCAGAAAAGGCTCCGCGCTCTCCAGCGCCTCCATCGTCGAAGCGACCTTTTCCGGCGTATCGTAAATGCTCACATAGACTTTGGCGTATTTGAGATCCTGCGTTACCGAAACCTTGCTGACACTGGCCATTTTGCTCATGCGCGGATCTTTGAGCTCCGTGAGCAAAAGCTCGCCCAGTGCCCGCCGGAATTCCCCGTCTATTCTGGCTTCCCTTAGCTTACTCATATCCTATCCTTTAAGGGCTACCGCTCAACTTCTACAACTTCATAGACTTCGAGGATATCCCCTTCCTTAATATCATTAAAGTTTTCCAGCGTGAGGCCGCATTCGTAT